>JAFVBH010000079.1 GCA_017480115.1 Clostridia bacterium | reverse complement strand
TTTTATCATAGCCTTTCCGCTATGCTCTTTGATTCAACACATTCAGGTCTGTTTGTTAAGTGTCTGTTAACTTTATATTCAGCCCCTTGACTGGAGACCTTACATAACAGGGATGCCCACTGGGCATCCGTTGGGGCGTATGCGGATTCCCGGAAAAGAGCCCTCGCGGCATAGCCGCTTCGGTCGTCCCTACAGGATGGTGTGCCCATCTTTTTATAAATCCAAGCCGCGAAGCGGCTTCCGAAACTCCTCTCCTCACTTGATTTTGCGGTAACAGCCGGAACGATGCACATGCATGCGGAATTTCGGAACCGCTTCGCGGTTGGGTTTACACTATGATCTCCGCAACGGCGGTGGTAACGCCGTCAAGATGCAGCTCTCCGCGCGCGGTAACGTCGCAGAACAGAATCGGCTTCAGCGCCGCGTGGGGATAATTGACGCGGTAATCGATGGCATGCCCGTTCATATTGGAAATAACGACAACGGCGCTGTCTCCCGCTTTTCGGAGATACGCGGCGCAGCCCAGCTGATCGGACAGGGGCAAAAAACTGCCCTCCCGAAAGACCGTATAGTCCGCGCGCATCGCGCCCAGCTTGCGGAAAAACTCGATCAGCGCGGTATCCTCCCGTCCCCAGGGATAAAACCGCCGGTTAAAGGGATCCTTCCCTCCTTCAAGACCCGCTTCATCGCCGTAGTACAGCGACGGCACACCGGGCAGCGTATATTGCAGCACCGCCGCCGCTTTCAGCCTTGTTATCGCGGTTTCCCGCTGGTGCGGGGTCAGACGGATTTCCGCCTGCCGGTCGCGGTCAAGGCTTTCCACCTCCACGTCAGAAAGGGCGGTCAATATACGCACCGTGTCGTGGGTTCCCAAATGATTCATCGCCGTATGAAGAGCGGGCGCGGGGTAATTTTCAACAATGTCCATTATTTTATTCATAAACATACCGGCGTCGGCATTTTTCACAAAGGAAATGATCGCGTCGCGAAACGGATAATTCATTACCGAATCCAACTGATCGCCCAGCAAATACCGCCGGCGCGCGCCCCATGAAAATTTATTGGAGGCGTCCTCCCAGACCTCGCCAAGAAGATAGCGGTCGTTTCCGTTTTTCTTGACGATCATACGAACCTTGTCGATAAACGCGTCCGGCAGCTCATCGGCAACGTCCAAACGCACGCCGTCAGCGCCTGCCTCCAGCCACGTATCGATCACCCCGCCCTCTCCCGTGATAAACACGGAAAAGAACTTATCGTTTTCATTGACCTCGGGCAGAATATCAATCCCCCACCAAGAGGCGTATTCGTCCCTGGTCTTGCCGAACGTATACCAGCTGCGGTAGGGCGAATCCTCGTCGTTATACGCGCCGCCGCTGCCGTAACGCTTATATTTGTTAAAATAGATGCTGTCGTCGCCGGTGTGGCTGAACACACCGTCAAAAATCACAGAGACGCCCAACGCCTTCGCCGCTTTACAAAGGGAAATAAAATCATCTTTTGTCCCCAGCAGCGGGTCGATCGCCATGTAATCCGCAGTGTCGTAACGGTGGTTGGAATGCGCTTCAAAAATCGGGTTCAGATAGATGCAGGTCACGCCGAGGGAGTGCAGATAGGGCAGCTTTTCCTCTATGCCATTCAAATCGCCGCAGAAATAGTCGTTATTCAAAATCCGTCCGCGGCTGTCGGGCTTCCAGTAAGGCAGATTTTCCCTGTCCTCCCGCAGTACACGACCGTAGGGGATATTTTCTTTTTTCGCGCCGGAGCAGTAAAAACGGTCGGGAAAGATCTGATAGATCACGCCGCCCTTGATCTTATCGGGCGTCTGAAACTCCCTGTCATAAACGGTCAACTGCCATGGATCGCAGGCGCCGGAAAAACAGCCTTTGCCACCCTCTGAGCGGTAGATTCGCCCGTTTCCCCAAGAAACGCTGTATTCAAAATAATACCAGTAAAGCCCGGCTTCCGCAGGGGTATAATCGCATTCCCACCATTCGGTCACACCGTCGGTGGAACGCCAGTAGAGCTTGTAAAAAATTTCCTCTCCGTTGTCCTCGCGCAAAACGAGATAAACGCCGGTACACCCCATAGAACGGGGCATATGGACCGAAAAATGAACGCTCTGCCCCTCCGGCACGCTGCCGAAGGGTGTTTTATAGGCTTCATTTCTGGAATCATAGGGCACAAAAAATTGCATAACAACCTCTTAATACGCTGGTAAAATCATAGCAGAAAACATTTTACTCCGTGAAAATTCATTAGTCAATAGTTAACTGTTTTTTCATTTGACAGTACCACGGTCAGATTATATAATATATTATGTGAAAGTAGTATGCAGAAATATATACAATTTCAGGGGGTGCATACAATGACAAAAAAAATCATATCCGTATTTTTATGTATAACGCTGCTGCTGTCGGTCTGGGGCACGGCTGCCTTTGCTGCGGACGCGCTGTACGTTGTAAAGGAAAAAAACGGCGCTTCCATGTACGTGCTGCCGTCCGAGGTATCAACAAAACTGACAACGATAAAATATAACACCGTGCTGACCGTCGCGCAGGAAAACTCCGGGTATATCAAAACGACCTATAACGGCTACAGCGGCTGGGTTCCTATATCCGCGCTGAAAGTCTACGGCGGCAATACCGGCATCAGCGGTCTGGTGATCACGTCTCTGCCCGATAAAACCGTCTATTATGAGGACGATCCCTTCATTGCCGACGGGCTGACTGTCGCCGCCGTCAATCAAAACGGCGTACGCTCGCAGATCAGCGGCTATACGCTGGATATTCCCGATATGTATTCTTTGGGCAAAAAGAACGTCGCCGTCTCCTATCTCGGCAGCACCGCGATATTTGAGATCGAAGTCATACGCCAGCCCATCGATCATATTGAGATCACGACCCCGCCCGACAGCACGACGGTGATCGAGGATTCCGACGCGCCGGATCTGACCGGCATGACGGTAACCGCCTATTATACCGACGGCAGAGCGCCGCAAACGGTCACGGAGTACACCGTCTCCGGCTTCGACAGCGCAACGCTCGGCGCGCAGACGATCACCATCAGCTACAAATATCCCGATATTACCGCGTCGCTGGACGTCAACATTGTGCCGAAAACAATCACGGGTATTACCATTACCGAACCCGCGCAAAAAACCGTCTATTATGAGGACGGGCTGACGCCGGATATTCGCGGGCTGGTGCTTTCTGCGGAATACGACAACGGCAAAAGCGAGACTGTCACACCCGAAAAGGCGGAATTTACCGCCGCGCCCGTGATCGGCGAAAATACCATATCCGTATCATATGCAGGCTTTTCCGCAGCATACACAGTCACTGTGGAGCCGCTGGAGATCATCGGTTTGGAGGTCATTCCGCCGGATACCGTCAATTATCCTAAAGGTTCCGAAGCTGATCTGTCCGGTTTGATCGTGCTGATCGTCTATAACAGCGGGAATAAGGAAAATACCTTTGCTTACGATGTGGATATTATCGATACCTCCGTTTACGGCGAACAGACCGTGAACGTATATTATGACAATTATTCGGCGCCCTTTAAAATCAAAATCGTCAGCACCTATTCGCCGGGCGATATTAACCGCGACGGCAAAGTGACCTCCGCCGACGCACGTCTTGCGCTGCGCTATTCCGCGCTTCTGATGCGCCTTGATGAAGAGCAGATCGTGCTGGGCGATATCGACGGCAACGGCAAGGTCAGCTCCGCCGACGCGAGAAAAATTCTCCGCCACGCCGCGCGAATCGAGCTGCTTCCCGGCTACGATACGTAAAACAACGCCCATTGTTTTATCTTTTTACAGTATCGGCATCACAAAATGTTGATAACTCTGTTGAAAATGTTAATAACTCGGGCTTTCTACCGCCGATTTATGGGGAATTTTGCGATTTTCACCCATTGTTCATAACTTCTTCACGTAAAATAAACGCATACGATGCATAAAGGAAGGATATATATGTCATTATCTTACTTAAAAAGCGGGACGGATATTCGCGGCACGGCGATAGGCGAGAACAATCAATTGACCGACGCTGTGGTAAAAAGTATCATCGCGGGCTTTATCCATGTCCTTTCAAAAAAAACGGGGATCGACGCGCAATTTCTGCGAATTTCCGTAGGGCATGACCCGAGGATTTCCTCCCCGCGCATTAAAAAAGCGGTAATCGAGCAGCTGTTATCCGCCGGCGCCAATGTGACGGATTGCGATCTATGCTCCACTCCCGCCATGTTTATGACCACGGTAAACGCCTACTGCGACGGCGCGGTACAGATCACCGCCAGCCATCACCCCGCCGATAAAAACGGTCTGAAATTTTTCAGCCGGGACGGCGGCTTTGAAAGCGAGGATATTTCCGAAATTCTCGCCTATGCCGACGCGTTTGACGCTTCGCCTTATCTGGAGCGCGGGGAATACGAGGCGGTGGACTATATGTCCCAGTACTGCCACGATTTAAGAACCATGATCCGCGACGGCATCATGGCGGAGGATTTCCGCCACCCGCTGAAAGGATTGCATATTCTTGTGGACGCGGGCAACGGCGTGGGCGGCTTTTACGCCCTGCACGTCTTAAAGCCCTTAGGCGCGGACATTTCCGGCAGTCAGTTTTTAGTCCCCGACGGGAATTTTCCCAATCATACGCCCAATCCCGAAAACAGCGAAGCAATGCGTTCTGTCAGCGAGGCTGTTATTAATCATCACGCCGATCTCGGGATTATTTTCGATACCGATGTGGACCGCGCGGCATGTGTGGACGCGTCCGGAAGAGAAATTAACCGTAACCGTTTGGTGGCGCTGGCGGCGGCAATTGCGCTGGAAAACAATCCCGGCGGCACAATCGTCACCGATTCCGTTACCAGCGACGGGCTGAAAACCTTTATCAACGACACCCTCGGCGGTCATCATCACCGGTTTAAGCGAGGCTATAAAAATGTGATCAACGAAGCGATCCGTCTCAACCGGGCGGGAATCAACTGCCCGTTGGCGATCGAGACCTCGGGGCACGCGGCGTTAAAAGAAAATTACTTTCTGGACGACGGCGCTTACCTTGTTACAAAAATCATTATTAAATTCGCCGTGATGCGGCAGCAGGGCAAGGATCTTTCGGATATTATCAAAGACCTGAAGGAGCCCGCCGAAGCAAGGGAAATCCGTTACCCCATTGCGGCGGAGGATTTCCGCGCCTACGGCAACGCGGTGATCGCCAAGCTGACCGCATGGGCGCAGGGCAGGGACGGTCTGACCGTCGCCGACGATAATTACGAGGGCGTACACATCTCCTTTGATAAAGACCACGGTAACGGCTGGCTGCTGCTGCGGCTGAGCGTCCACGATCCCATTATGCCGCTGAATATCGAAAGCGACGATGTGGGCGGTACGGAGATTATATTACGGCAATTTAACGAATTTTACAGCACGTTATGACGGCTGTTACGGCCAAGCATCGGCATTGACGGGACAAATCCCCGTTAATGCTGTTTTTTTAACCCGACGGACTGCAAATTTGCGGTAACAGACAGCGCAGCGAATTTTAATTTGGAATGCGAATTTTCGGGTCCGCTTCGCTGTTGGATTTTATAGGGAAAACGGAAAAGGAAAAAGGGAAAAGGTTCGGAAATCGCTCCGCGATTTGATTTTTCAGACGAATTTGCGGAAACGAGTAGCACGGCGCAGTGCGACCCGTTTCCGCAAATTTGTAGGGATGCCCATTGGGCATCCGTTGGGGCATATGCGAATTTCCGGAAAAGAGCCCTCGCGGCATAGCCGCTTCGGTCGGAACTAAAAATATGCCACCGGCATATTTTCTTAACGCTCCGATGGCCGATGGCCGTCCCTACAGGATTGTGCGCCCATTTTTTTTCAAATCCACCCGCTGTCTTATTGATATTGTATATTTATATATATTAATATATTGAATTTTTGCAATCAATATGTTATAATCGAGAGAAGTCAAACGCCGAAAGGATGTAGAAAACCTATGGATTCCTTCAGTGAGATATTCTATCAGGTCATGGAGCTTTGTCAGGCGGATCCGGAGCTTGCCACGGCGACCTATAACCTGTTTTTCGCGGATCTGGAGCCTGCGGACTTTGATATGGATACCGGCACCGTCAGCATCGCATCGCCCAATGAATTTAAGCAGAAGCTGGTACAACAGAAGTATTCCGGTCTTATAAGCCGCAAATTCAAGGAAGTTCTCGGCTTTGAGGTAAATATCGAGATTATCGTAAAAGCCGAAAATAACGCCGCTGAGACGGTCTCAGAGCCTGCTTTTGCCGACGTGAAGGACGAATTTACATTTGATACATTCGTCGTGGGCGCAGGCAACCGTTTTGCCTACGCCGCCTGCCAGCGCGTCGCTTCCTCTCCGGGCACGGTGTATAACCCCCTGTTTATCTATGGACGCTCGGGGCTGGGTAAGACCCATCTTCTGCTGGCGATCCAAAACGAGATTAAACGCACCAATCCCGCAGCACGGATTCTATATACGACAAGTGAAAATTTCTCCAACGACATGGTCAGCTTTCTGGCGCAAAAAAATATGGAGGAATTTCACAATAAGTACAGGAACGTGGACGTTCTTCTGATCGACGACGTGCAGTTTCTGCAAAATAAAATGGGCTTTCAGGAGGAATTTTTTCATACCTTCAATGCGTTGACGCAGATCAAAAAGCAGATCATCATCACCTCGGACCGTCCGCCCAAGGAGATCGAGACCTTGACCGACAGGCTCCGTAACCGCTTTGAAAGCGGACTTTTGGCAGATATTCAGCCGCCGGACGTGGAAACGAGAATGGCGATCGTGCAGAAAAAGGCGCAGCAGTATAATTTAAAAATGCAGCCGCAGATCGTGGAATTTATCGCAAACAAGCTGAAAAACAATATCCGGCAGCTGGAGTGCGCGGTCAAGAAAATTTCCGCCATCGCCTCCTTAAACAACGCCGAAGTCACCCTGGAAATGGCGGAAAGCGCCATCAAGGACGTGCAGACCGATAACATGCCCGTCGCCGTCCGTACCGAGAAGATCATCGAATATATCGCAAACTTCTACGGCGTCACACCCGAGGACATCACCTCCAACAAAAAGAACGCCAACATTGTATTGGCGAGACAGGTTGCAGTATATGTATTGCGGGAAGTGACCGGGCAGACCCTGCAAACCATCGGCGAGGCCATCGGCGGCAAGAACCACTCCACCATCAATTATTCCATTACCCTCATCAAAAATAAGATGCTGGACGAACCGGATTTTAAGAACACGGTATTTGAGATCATCAACAATTTACAGGAATAATTATGCATTTATATGCACCTTTTTTCTGCATATTCGACCGAAAAGTTATCGGTTATCAACATCGGCTTTTCAACATTTTCATCATTATTCCATTTACAAATAATGGTTTCAACCGACGCAGACAAGCTGCCGACATCGGAAGAACTCCTGTTTTTCCTTAATTTTCAAAGCCGGGAAAAGTTTTCCACAAAACTGACGGACACTACTAATACTACTATTTCAATAAATTTATTTTCAGAAAACGAAAGGGTTGTGAAACAGATGAAGATTATCTGCGATACCGCCGCCATGAACGAAGCGGCGTCCAACGTCCAGCGCGCCGTGGCATCCAAAGCGGTCAATCCCGCGTTGGAGGGTATCTATATAAAACCTACGGGACAGGGCGTAGAGCTTTGCGGCTTTGATACGGACGTGGGCATCACCACGCTGATCAGCGCCGATTCCGCCGAAGGCGGCGGTACGGTCATCAACGCCAAGACCTTTTGCGACATTATCCGCCACCTGCCCGCGCGTAAAATGAGTATAGAGACAGACGAAAAAAATAAATGCGTCATCCGCAGCGGCGACGCGGAATATACCCTCATGGGCATTCCGGAGAATACCTACCCGGAGCTGCCCTTTGTCACCGGCGGTACGCCGATGATCCTGCCGCAGGAGATTTTGAAAAATATGATCCGTCAGGTCATTTTCGCCGTATCGCTGGACGACAGTAAGACCGTCCACAAGGGCGTGAAATTTGAGATCAGGGAGGGCGAGATGACTCTTGCCGCGCTGGACGGCTATCGGTTGGCAGTGCGGCATGAAGCGATTGACTATACCGGCGATCCGATCTCCTTTATCGCCCCCTCCAAAACTTTATCCGAGGTCGTAAAACTCATCAACGATGATGAGGGCTTCGTTTCCGTCAATCTCGATAAAAAGCATATTATTTTCGGGCTGAACGGCTATAATATCGTATCCGGTCTGCTGGAAGGCGATTTCATCGACTACAGAAGAACCATTCCGCAGAAGTTTGAAACCGCTGTGATCGTCAATACGCAGGATATGACCGACAGTATCGACCGCATCTCCCTTTTGATCACCGAGCGTTTTAAGACCCCTGTCAAATGTGTGGTAGACAGCGAACAAAATGAAATCCGCTTTTTAAGCTCCACCACCATCGGCAGCGCCAACGATCGAATCAGCGCCGACGTAGAGGGCGTCAGCATCGTCAAGGGCTTTAACAGCCGGTATCTTTCCGATGCGTTCCGCGCAGTGGATACCGAAAGAATGCGGATCATGCTCAATCCCGCCGCCGTCGACCCGGCGTGTATTTATCCCATCGAGGGCGATCGGTATTTTTATATGATCCTGCCCGTGAGGTTACCCGATGAACAGGCAAAGTAACGCTAAAATCGTAAAAATCAAGGCGAAGGCGATCCCGCCTGCGGAAAAGCAGCTGCCGATCAAAACGGAATTTATCAAGCTGGACGCCGCGCTGAAATTTGCCGGAGAGGTCTATACCGGCGGTGAAGCGAAAGCCGCCGTCGAGAGCGGCGCTGTCTTCGTCAACGGCGCGGTCTGCGCCGTACGCGGCAAAAAGCTGCGGGCGGGAGACAAGTTCAGATATAAAAATAATATTTACGAGATTATAAATGAAGCGTGAGTGATTGCGGTAAATCATCATTCATTCTTCACCATTCGTCTGAAAATGATAATTAAAGAATTAAAACTGAAGAATTACCGCAATATTGGGCAGATGCAGATATGTCCGTCCGGCGGAATCAATCTTTTTTACGGGGAGAACGCGCAGGGCAAGACCAATATCATCGAGGCGGTGTGGCTGTTTACCGGCTGCAAGAGCTTTCGCGGCGCAAAGGATAGGGAGCTTGTAAGATTTCAGGAGACAAAAGCAAAGTTATCCATGCTTTATAATGCCGGCGGCGATGAAACCGCGGATATTGAGATCGAGACGCGGCGCAAGGCCTTTGCCGGCGGCGTACCGCTGCCCTCGCCCGTGCAATTGATGGGCGGATTTAACGCAGTAGTGTTCTCGCCGGCGCATCTGACGCTGGTGAAAAACGGGCCCGCCGAACGCAGAAAATTTTTAGACACCGCGATCTGTCAGCTCAAGCCTTCCTATACCGGCGTACTGCGCGCTTATAATCGCGCGCTCGATCAGCGAAATTCCCTTTTAAAGGATATTCCCTATCACAGTGAGCTGATGGATACGCTGGACGCATGGGACGCGCGCCTGTGCGAAGCCGCCGCCGTTATGACGAAGCAGCGGCAGGCGTATACCGCACGGCTGGCGAACGCCGCCGCAGAGATTTACGACGGACTATCCTCCGGCGCGGAAAAATTCAGCGTTCGCTATGCGCTGTCCTATGATGAAAGCGCGGGAGATTTTGCCGAAAATCTTCGGCGGGCAAGAAAAACCGACGTTATCAACGGCACGACCTCCGTCGGTCCGCACCGAGACGATCTGGAGATCGAAATCAACGGGATCTCCGCCCGCAGCTACGGCTCGCAGGGGCAGCAGCGTTCCGCCGCGCTCGCGGTAAAAATGGCGGAGGGCGAGATTTTAAAGGACGTGACGGGGGAATATCCCGTTTTACTGCTGGACGACGTGATGAGCGAGCTGGACGCGGGCAGACAAAATTATATTCTCAACCATATCGAGGGCAGGCAGGTCTTTATCACCTGCTGCGATCCCGACGCGGTGAAGCGCGCGGCGGTCGGCGCGAAGTTTCATATAAAGAACGGAAAAATATTAAATTAGAAATTCCGCATTAAAAAGGGCGTGAGGCTTTCTTGTATCTCCATCTCGGTCAGAATACGGTGATCCGGCAAAGCGAGATCATCGGGGTCTTTGATATAGAAAGTACGACGGTGTGCAAAAACACCCGCGACTTTCTTTCCAAAGCGGAAAAGCAAAAAAAAGTTATCAATGTTTCCTACGACCTGCCCAAGGCGTTTATCGTATGCGCGGGGCAGGGCACAGGGGAAAACAGGGTTTATATCACACCCATATCGGCCCAAACACTGAAAAAGCGTATTGATTCCGGCGTTGCGTCGGAATTGTATCGGCAGAAGAAAGGTGAATGATTTGGAAAACAACGAAAACAAAATCCAACCGGTCGCGGAGGACGTCGTAACCGAGGATCGTGAGGAAACCATGGATACCGTCGTCACGGAAAAATACGACGCGAATCAGATTCAGGTATTGGAGGGACTGGAGGCGGTCAGAAAGCGCCCCGGTATGTATATCGGCTCCACCGGTCCCAGAGGTCTGCACCATCTGGTATATGAGATCGTGGATAACTCCATCGACGAGGCGTTGGCGGGCTACTGTACCCATATAGAGGCGGAGATTCTGCCCGGCGACATTATCTCCGTACGGGATAACGGCCGCGGTATTCCCACCGATATTAATAAATCGCAGGGGTTGCCTGCGGTGACCGTCGTTCTGACGGTGCTGCACGCCGGCGGTAAGTTCGGCGGCAGCGGCTATAAGGTCTCCGGCGGTCTGCACGGCGTGGGTTCCTCCGTCGTGAACGCGCTGTCCGAATGGCTGGAGGTCGAGGTTTCCCAAAACGGGCACGTTTATTATCAGCGGTTCGAGCGCGGCAAGCCGACCTGCGATCTGAAAATCATCGGCGACACCGACGAGACCGGTACATTGATCCGCTTTAAGGCAGATCCCGAGATATTTACCGAGACTACGGTTTATGAATTTGAAACCCTGCAGCGCAGACTGCGGGAGCAGGCGTTCCTGAACGCGGGCTTGAAGATCACCCTGACCGATTACCGCGACGATGAAAACGTGATCGAAGAGGTCTACTGCTACGAGGGCGGTATTTCCAGCTTTGTCAACTTTATCAACGAGAGCCGCGGCTTGGTGCCGCTGCACGAAAAGCCCATGCATTTCAGCGTTGTGAAGGACGATAAGAGCGCGGAAGTGGCGATGCTGTACAATGACAGCTATAACGAGATCATGCTCAGCTTTGCCAACAACGTGCGCACCGCAGACGGCGGCACCCATGAAACGGGATTTAAGAACGCGCTGACCCGCGTCTTTAACGATTACGGCAGAAAGTTCGGTATCTTAAAAGAAAAGGATTCCAATCTTTCCGGCGACGACGTGCGCGAGGGGCTGATCGTCGTCATCAGCGTCAAGCTGACCGAGGCGCAGTTTGAGGGACAGACCAAGGGCAAGCTGGGGAACACCGAGATCACGCCGCTGGTCTCGCAGATGGTCTATAACCGGCTGATGACCTATTTTGAGGAGAATCCCTCCGTTGCCCGCGCCATCTTCAACAAAGCGCTGGAGGCTTCCAGGGCAAGAGAGGCGGCGCGCAAGGCGCGGGAGAACGCGAGAAGAAAATCCGCGCTGGAGGGCAATTCCCTGCCCGGCAAGCTGGCAGACTGCACCGATAAAAACCCCGAAAATACCGAGCTTTTCATCGTAGAGGGCGATTCCGCCGGCGGCTCCGCCAAAGAAGGCAGAGATCGCACCATTCAGGCGATCCTGCCCCTGTGGGGTAAAATGCTGAACGTGGAAAAGGCGCGCCTTGACAAGGTCATCGGCAACGATAAGCTGATGCCCGTCGTCACCGCGCTGGGCACGGGCATCGACGAGGAATTTGACCTGAGCAAGCTGCGTTACCATAAGATCGTCATTATGGCGGACGCCGACGTGGACGGCGCGCATATCCGCACGCTGCTGCTGACGTTCTTCTTCCGCTATATGCGGCCGCTGGTGGATCACGGCTATATCTACCTTGCCCAGCCGCCGCTTTATCGGCTGACAAAGGGTAAGAAGCATTATTACGCCTATTCCGACGAGCAGCGCGACGACTATATGCGGGAGCTTGGCAGCGCCGATATTCAGCGCTATAAAGGTCTTGGCGAAATGGATCCCGAGCAGCTTTGGGAGACCACCATGGATCCGTCCGTGCGCATCATGAAGCGCGTCACGCTGGAGGACGCGCAGGAGGCGGATAAAATTTTCACCATTCTGATGGGCGATAAGGTGGAGCCGCGCCGCGAATTTATCGAGCAAAACGCGCGCTTCGTCGAAAATCTTGATATTTAACAGGAAGGAGTTACGGTTTTATGGATACAGAAAATAGAACTCCCGAACAAGAGCAGGGTATCGTGACCGCCGAGGGCGGCACGCTGCTGGATATTGATATTGTAACGGAAATGAAGAAGGCGTATCTTGACTATTCCATGTCGGTCTTAACGTCAAGAGCGCTGCCCGACGTGCGCGACGGCTTAAAGCCCGTACACAGGCGCATCCTTTACACCATGTACGAAAACAATCTGACCCCCGACAAGGCGTACAGAAAGTGCGCCGATACCGTCGGTTCCGTACTGGGTCGGTACCATCCCCACGGCGACGCGTCGGTCTATGACGCGATGGTACGTCTGGCGCAGAGCTTTTCCATGCGTTATACGCTGGTGGACGGGCACGGCAACTTCGGCTCCGTGGACGGCGATCCCCCTGCGGCGTACCGTTATACCGAGTCCCGTATGAGCAAGCTCTCGCTGGAAATGCTGACGGATATCGACAAGGATACCGTGGATTTCATGCCCAACTACGACGACCGTCTGAAAGAGCCGACGGTGCTGCCGTCCAAATTTCCCAATCTTTTAGTCAACGGCTCCACGGGCATCGCCGTCGGTATGGCGACGAATATCCCGCCGCACAATCTGGGCGAGGTGATCGACGGCATTTTCTGTGTGATGGACAATCCGGACGCGACGCTGGAGGATCTGATGCAGCATATCAAGGGTCCGGACTTCCCCACCCGCGGTATGATCATGGGCAGGGCGGGCATTCGCGCCGCCTACGCCACCGGCAGGGGCAAGATCACCCTGCGTTCGCGCACCGAGATCGTGGAAAAGAAAAACGGCAGGTTCCAGATCCATGTCTCCGAGATCCCCTATCAGATCCGCAAGGCGAAGCTGATCGAGGATATTGCGAACCTGGTAAAAGAGAAGAAGATCGAGGGCATCTCCGACATCAACGATTATTCCGGCAGAGACGGCATGAATATCTGTATCGATCTGAAGCGGGACGCGAATCCCCAGCTGGTGCTGAATCAGCTGCTGTCCTTTTCTCAGTTACAGATCACCTACGGCATCATTCTGCTTGCCATCGTCAACGGCGAGCCCAAGGTTCTGACGCTGCGGCAGATCATCGATCATTATATCGATCATCAATGCAACGTCATCATCAGAAGAACGGAATATTATCTCAAAAAAGCCGAAGAGCGCGTACATATCTTAAACGCGCTGCTCAAGGCGATCAACAATATCGACAACATTATTGAGCTGATCAAAGCCTCCGCCAGCATTCCCGACGCCAAGCAGAAATTGATGGAGACCTACGGCTTTGACGAGATTCAGGCGACGCACATCGTGCAGATGCGTCTGGGACAGCTCACCGGCTTGGAAAAAGATAAGCTGGAGGCGGAGCTGAACGATCTGCTCGCCAAAATCGACGAGTATCACGAAATTCTCGGCTCTCATGACAAGGTGCTTTCTATTATCCGCGCGGAGCTTACGGAAATTCGCAAAAAATATTCCGATGAGCGCCGTACCGAGATCATGAACGTCACCGGCGAGGTGGATGATGAATCTCTGATCCCCGAGGAGGATTGCGTCTTTACTCTGACTCACATGGGCTATATCAAGCGCCAGCCGCTGGAAAATTACCGCCAGCAGAAGCGCGGCGGCAAGGGCATCAAGGGCATGACTCAGCGGGAGGAGGACGCGACGGATATTATGTTCTCCTGTTCGTCCCACGCGCGGCTGATGATCTTTACCACCAAGGGCAAGGCGTATCGGCTCAAGGGCTATGAGATCCCCGAAGGCAGCCGCCAGAGCAAGGGTATGAATATCGTCAATATCCTGCCCATCGAGGGCGATGAAAAGGTATCGTCCATCATCACCGTGCCGAGCGAGGTCAAGGACGAATACCTCTGCATGGTCACGAAAAACGGCATTATCAAGCGCACGCGGCTGGACGAGTTCGCCCATATCCGCAAGGGCGGCATTATCGCCATCAACCTTGACGAGGACGATTCCCTCGCGTGGGTGCATCTGACAAGCGGCAGTGACAATATTCTTGTCGGCACTGAGGACGGCATGAGCATCACCTTTAACGAGCAGGACGCCCGTTCCGTGGGCCGCTCCGCCCGCGGCGTCAAGGCGATCACACTCAGAGAGGGCGATAAGGTGGCAGGCTTCTGTGTGCTGACCGACGATACCAAGGTATTTACCGTCAGTGAGACCGGCTACGGCAGACTTAGCGAAAACAGCGATTACCGCCTGCAGAACCGCGGCGGCATGGGCTTGAAGAACTACCGCACCGAGGAATACGGCAAAGTCGCGGCGGTGCTGTCCGTCAGCGGTGCGGAGGACGTCGTTCTGATCTCCTCCGGCGGTATCATTATCCGTATCCCCGTCTCGCAAATCAGCGTCACCCACCGTCCCGCCAAGGGCGTGCGCGTGATGCGCGTCGGCGCGGACGAGATCGTTTCCAACATCACGGCTGTGCCTGCAGAGGAAGAAACAGAAGTTTCTGAAGAAGAATAAATATAATGCGGAATTCGGAATCAGAAATTCGGAATTTCGGAACGCCTACGGCGTTGGATTATAGAAAATATTTCTATAAATTCAAACCGCGCAGCGGTTTCCATAATTCCGCATTTCGCATTCCGAATTCCGAATTTTTGCATGAACGGAGCTGACCCCCAATGTCTACAGTCGCCGCCATTTCCACGCCGCCCGGTTCCGGCGGCATCAGCGTTATCAGAATTTCGGGCGAGGACGCGATCCCGGTTGCGGATCGGTGCTTTCGTTCCTTATCCGGGAAAAAGCTTGCCGACACGGCGGGCTATTCCGCGCTGTACGGAAAAATCTGCGACGGCGAAACGGTCATTGACGAGGCGGTCGCGCTGGTGTTCCGCGCGCCGAAAAGCTATACCGGCGAAGACGTGGTGGAGATTTCCTGCCACGGCGGCGGCTACGCGGCGCAAAGCGTGCTGCGTGCGATCCTCTCCTGCGGCGCGGACGCGGCAGGCCCCGGCGAATTTACAAAGCGCGCGTTTCTGAACGGGAAAACCGATCTTGCTGCCGCCGAAGCGGTCATGCAGGTCATTTCCGCTCGGGGAAAGGAGTCCCTGCGCGCTGCGGTCAATACCCTTGAAGGCGCGTTAAGTAAAAAAATAGCGGAAATCAAAGCGTCTCTGATCACGCTTTCCGCCGCGCTGTCCGTCTGGACGGATTACCCCGACGACGATATGTTTGACGTTGACCCCGCCGCAGTCGATTCCGCTTTGGAATATGCGAAAATCGAATTAAATGACCTGCTGTCCCGCTTCGACAGCGGGCAGGCGGTATCCGTGGGCGTGGATACTGTGATCTGCGGCAAGCCCAACGTGGGAAAGTCCGCTTTTATGAACCTGCTGGCGGGCAGGGAAAAATCCATCGTTACCGCCGTTGCGGGTACGACGCGAGACATTATTGAAGAAAACGTCCTGTTCGGCAACGTGCTGCTGCATCTTGCCGATACCGCGGGCATTCACGGCACGGGCGATACGGTGGAAATGATCGGCGTGGATCGCGCCATAGAAAAAATGCGCCGCGCCGCGCTGGTGTTCGCGGTGTTTGATTCCTCCGTTCCGCTGGACGGTGAGGATATGGAGATCATCCATTTTTGCAAAGACAAACGGTGTATCGCCGTTCTGAATAAATCCGATAAGGAAACGGTCGTTACCGTCTCCGCGCTTTCGCCTTATTTTGACCGCGTCGCCGTCCTGTCCGCAAAAACCGGAGACGGGAAAAAGGCGCTGGAGGCCATGACCGAGCAGCTGCTGGGCACGGCGAATATCGATACCTCCGCGCCGATGCTGATGAACGAACGGCAGTACCGGTGCTGCGCCGCCGCGCTGCAATATATCACCGAAGCGCTGGACGCGAACCGCGCGGGCATGACGCTGGACGCGGTCAATGTCGGCATCGACGCCGCGATCAACGAACTCTCCGTCCTGACCGGCGAAAAAGCTACGGAGACGGTGGTGAATGAGATTTTTGAAAGGTTTTGTGTGGGGAAATAAATTCTGATTTAGCTGCGCAGCAGCTAAATCAAAAATGAAAAATGAATGATGAATAATGAATAATTGCGGAAATCGCTGCGCGATTTGGTTTTATAGAATTGACGGAAACGGGTAGCACGGCGCACTGCGCCGTTTAATCATGCGGCAAACGGAAAATACCGGGGAAAGGCACGATTTATCCTTTGCCGTATGATTTTCTAATAAACGCCCGCAAGGGCTTAACCATATTCCAAAGCCGGGAAAAATATGCTGATCTTCCCATCTTTAAATACGGTGGACGCTGACGCGCCCCATTATAAAAATTCCGCAACGAAGGGTATATGTGCCTTTGTTAAAATTTCTACCGTCGTTGTGGAATTTAAACGGCGCAGTGCGCCGTGCTACCCGTTTCCGCCAATTCGTCTATAAATCCAAATCGCAAAGCGATTTCCGAACCTCCTCCCTCTTCC
>JAFVBH010000078.1 GCA_017480115.1 Clostridia bacterium | reverse complement strand
ATCATATGGCAAACGGAAAATATGCAGGAAAAGGCACATATTTCCCTTTGCCGTATGATTTTCTAATAAATGCCCGTAAGGGCTTAACCATATTCCAAAGCCGGGAAAAATATGCTGATCTTCCCATCTTACTGTATGGTGGGCGCTATCGCGCCTCATTATAAAAATTCCGCAACGAGGGAAATATGTGGCTTTACCAAAATTTATCCCGTCGTTGCGAAATTTAAACGGCGCAGTGCGCCGTGCTACCCGTTTCCGCCAATTCGTCTATAAATCCAAATCGCGAAGCGGTTCCGCAATTATTCATTATTCATCTTTCATTTTTCATTTCTGATTTATCGGCAAAGCCGATAAATCAGAATTTACACGCCCGCATACGCGGAAAAGCCGCCGTCGATCGGAATGATAACGCCGGTGACAAAGCCGGAATAGGCTTCGTCCGCCAAGAACAGCAGCGAACCGGTCAGATCCGCCGGGGTGCCGAAGCGCCGCAGGGGCGTATGCCCGATGATCTTCTCCGAACGGGCGGACAAGGAACCGTCGGGATTATACAGCAGCGTTTTATTCTGATTTGTCGAGAAAAATCCGGGCGCAATGGCGTTCACACGGATACCCACGTCGGCAAAATGCACCGCCATCCACTGGGTGAAATTGGACACGCCCGCCTTTGCCGCCGAATAGGCGGGGATACGGGTCAGCGGCCGATACGCGTTCATGGACGAAACATTAATGATTGCGGTGTTTTCTCTGCCCACCATGTCCGCGGCAAAGACCTGTGTGGTCAGCAGCGGGCCGAGGATATTCAAATTGAATACAAACTGAATGCCGTCGGGCTGCAAATCAAAAAACGTCTTTACGCCCTCGACCTTTTCCGTCAGGTCGCTGAGCTCCAGCGTGTCCTTGGTCGTTGTGCCCTTGGGATTGTTGCCGCCTGCGCCGTTCAAAAGCAGATCGCATTTTCCGAACGTCTCGTTGACGATCCGCCGCGCGTTTTCAAGGCTCTCCGTTTCCAGCACGTTGCAGCCGACGCCGATGGCTTCGCCGCCTGCGGCTTTGATCTCGTCCGCAACCTTTTGCGCGGCAGCCTCGTTAATGTCCAGCACGGCGACTTTCATGCCCTGCGCGGCAAGATCCTTGGAAAAGCCGCTGCAAAGCACGCCCCCGCCGCCGGTAACGACGGCGACGCGATCCTTTAAATTATTGTGAATAAACATAGGTCAATCCTCCGTTTTTGATGAATGGCGAATCGTGAATGATGAATCATTTCGGATGGGGCGCGGGGTGTCCCCGCCCGCAATCATTCGTTATTCATCATTCATTCTTCACTTTCAGAGTAATGCTCTGAGCGCTTCCGCCGCCGCGTCAAACGCCGCGCGGTTGGTCGGGTACGTGTAATCGTCGATCTGCCTTGAGGTCTCGCCTTTCTTCTCCAGCGCAGCCAAGCCGTCGAATACCTTCAGATGCGGTTCCAGCGTCAGGAAACGCTTGCCGTCCTTTTTCGCAAACAGCGTCAGCAGCTCCTTGATATGTCCGTCGCCCTTACCGGCAGGCACGACCTTGCTGTTCGCATACAGGCAATCCTTGATATGCAGGTAATCGATATACGGTTCCAGCTTTGCATACGCGGGCAGAATCTCCACCCCGCACTGAATAAAATTCGCAGGGTCGAAAACGCCCTTGATTTTTCCGGCAAAGGTCGTCAAAATATCCAGACACCGGTCGTCGGTATCGCCGTAGATGCCCTTTTCATTCTCGTGGCAGCACGAAATACCGCCGGACAGCGCGTAATCCGCCATCTTGTCGAGCCGTTCAAATACCTCGTCGCGGTAGACCTCGTAGCTATCGTCCGCGTCAAAATAAAAGCTGAACATACGGATCCGCGCCGCGCCGAGAATCGCAGCGTTCTCCACGTTGCGCTTGAACAGGTCAAAATGCGGTGCAAAATCCTCCCGAATGCCGATTTTCCCGAAGGGCGATCCGATCGCCGAAACGCCGATACCGTGCGCGTCCAGCGCCTTGCGGACTTCTTTACATTGCGCCGCCGTGTATTCGGAGATATTTCCATAATCGAGATTCCGCGGCTCAATATGGGTAAAGCCGTTTTCTTTCAGCGCGATGATCTGCGCCTCCAGCGTTTTTCCCGCCTCGTCTGCAAAAGCGGAAAGCAAAAATTCTGCCATAATCAATTCCTTTCCTAATGCGCGTCCCTGCCGGACGCACAAGACAACGGCACGGCACACCGCCGCCCGTTGCCTTTTACGGTTTATTTTCCGATCAATTCATTGTACATCTTAATATATTCATTCGCCGCGCTCTTCCAGCTGTTGTCGCATGCCATCGCGCGCTTGCGCAGAATATCCCAACCCTCGCGATTTTTATAGCCCTCGACGGCTCTGTAAATGGTATGCAGCATATCGTGGGCGTTATAGGACGCAAACGTAAAGCCGTTGCCCTCGCCGGTACCGCTGTCAAACACGGTATCCTTCAGCCCGCCGGTCTCGCGGACAATGGGAACGCAGCCGTAACGCAGCGCGATCATCTGCGACAGACCGCAGGGCTCGCTCTTGGATGGCATCAGGAAAATATCACCGCCGGCGTAGATACGCTTTGCCAGCTTAGCGTCAAAGCCCAAACGCAGCGCCAGCTTATCGCCGTGCTTCTGCTGCATTTCCTTAAAGAAATTCTCATATTGCCACTCGCCGGAGCCCAGCACCGCGACCTGCACATCAGCATTGCACAGCAGCTCGTCAAGCACCGCCTTTACAAGGTCAAAGCCCTTGTGGGACACCAGACGGCTGACGATGCCGATCACGGGAACGTCGTCCCGCTGCGGCAAGCCCATTTCCTTTTGCAGCTCCCGCTTGCAGACCGCTTTTCCGGCAAGGTCCGCAGCCGTGAAATTGGCGGGAATATCCCCGTCTTTTTCAGGATCGTAAATATCATAGCCGATGCCGTTGAGAATACCGCGCAGCTTCCATTCCCGCTGACGGAGAATACCGTCCAGCCCGTGGGAATACCATGGGTCAAGGATTTCCTTTGCATAGGTGGGACTGACGGTGGACACGCGGTCGGCGCACTCGATCGCGCCCTTGAGATAATTGACACAGCCGTCGTATTCCACGAAACGGGCTTCTTCGTTGGAAAGTCCCAGCACCTCGTTCAGCAGCTCCATGCCGTACTGCCCCTGATACTGGATATTATGAATGGTGAACACGGTCTTTATGTTTTCATACCCCGGTCTGTTGGCATAGAACAGGGAGTAATACACCGGCGTCAGCGCGGTCTGCCAGTCGTTGCAGTTGATCACGTCGGGTTTAAAATCGAGATACGGAATGACCTCAAGGATCGCCCGCGCAAAAAACGCGAACCGCTCCGCATCGTCAAAATACCCGTAAATCCCGTCACGCTTAAAATAATACTGGTTATCAATGAAATAGCAGATCACACCGTCCAGCTTCAGCTTAAAAATACCGCAGTACTGGCGGCGCCACGCCACGGGAACGGTGATATGGGTGATAAACTCCATCTGCTCCTTATATTCCTGCCCGATGGTATCATAGAGCGGCAGGATCACGCGGCAGCCGATCAAACGCTTGCGCAGCGCGCGGGGCAGAGAGCATGCCACATCGGCAAGACCGCCGCTGGCGATAAAGGGACGCGCCTCACTGGCTGCATATAAAACTTTCATAAAATCCACCTTCTCAGATAATCATTCGGAATGCGGAATGCAGACATCCGCCCCGACATTCCGAAGTCCTAATGTTAAATGACCTTGCCTTTGCCGATATAAACGGGGTAGTTCTCCGCGCCGGAGATCGTCTTTTTCGGGCGGATCACAACGTCCTTATCCGTGATAACGCAGTTGACCGCCGCGTCCTCGCCGATAAACGTCTCCTGCATAAGGATACTGTTTTCCACCACTGCGCCTTTCGCCACATGCACGCCGCGGAACAGCACGGAATTTACCACAACGCCATCGATGATGCAGCCGTCGGCGATCAGGGAATTTTTCACGTCGGAGCCGATGCCGTACACCGTGGGCATATCGTCGCGTACGCGGGTAAAGACCGGACGCTCGTCCGTAAACAGCGCGTCGCGATTGTCTTTGTCCAGCAGTTCCATATTAATATCATAGTAGCCCTGCAGGGAATCGATCACACGGCAGAATCCGGGGATTTTATAGCCGTAAATACCCAGCTTTTGCAGGTTTTTCATCAGCACATCGCGTTCAAAATCCTCCTGCCCGTGTGCGGAAGCGTCAAAAATCAGGCGCAGCAGCAGGGATTTTTTCATAAACATAATGTTGACGGCATACGCGCCCGCATCCGCATTTTTAGGCGCAATCTCCATATCTGTCACGCGGCTGTCGCCGTCCAGCGTCAGCACGGTCACGTCGCTCAACTGCGGCAGCGCGCCCTCGGCATAGGCAAGGGTAATGTCCGCGCCCTTCGCCTCATGGAACGCGCCAAGCTTTTCCACGTCGAGATTGCAGACCGCGTTACAGTCGGTCATTAAAATATATTCCTCCTGGGTGTGGTTTAAGAAGTCCAACAGCCCTTTCAGCACCCCCATCTTGCTGCCGTAATCGCCCACGCCGGAGAAGTTGTAGGGCGGCAGCAGATAAATACCGTCTCTCTTTCTGGACAGATCCCAAGGTCTGCCGGTGCCGATATGATCCATCAGCGAGCGGTAATTGTTGCCCAGCGCAACGCCGACCTTGGAAATACCGCAATTGACCATACCGGACAGCATAAAGTCCACCAGTCTGTATCTGCCGCCGAAGGGTACGGAGCCCATGGTACGCACCGCCGTGGACTCGGTCAGGCAGCTGTCGTAATTACTTGAATAAATAATGCCTGCAATATCTTTTCCCGTCATACAGCTTCACCCTCCGCAACATCGTTATCACACATAATTTTGGGCGCGACGCTCGCATGTTCTCCGATCATCACACCGCCGCCGACAACGGCAACGCCCCACGCGTCCAGATCCGCCATCTGCTCGGGGCTTTCGCCGATCTTCGCGCCGGATTCCACCGTGACGTTATCCGCCAGCATCGCGTACTGCACCACAGCGCCGCGCTTAATGACCGAACCGGGCATCACAATGGAGTACTTGACCACAGCGCCTTCCTCCACGGTCACGTCAGGAAAAAGGACGGAGTAATCCACCTCGCCGCCGATCTCGCAGCCGGCGCAGATCATGGAGTTTTCCACCTTGGCAGTATCGGCGATATACTGGGGCGGGTGTACGGAGTTGTTGCCGTAGATTTTCCACGAGGTATCGCTCAGATCCAGATTCGCCTTGGGGTTGAGCATGTCGAGATTGGCCTCCCACAGGCTGTCGATGGTGCCGACGTCCTTCCAGTAGCCGTCAAAGGGATACGCGAACAGACGCTCCCCTGCCGTATGCATGGCGGGAATCACGTCCTTGCCGAAGTCGTTGGAGGAATTGGGATTGTCCTCGTCCTCGATCAGATACTTGCGCAGCTTCGACCATGTAAAGATATATACGCCCATGGACGCCTTATTGGTCTTGGGCACCTTGGGTTTTTCCTCAAATGCGGTGATTCTGCCGTCGTCGTCGGTAAACATCAGCCCGAAACGGGACGCCTCGTCCCACGGCACCTCCAGCATGGCAATGGTGCATGCCGCATCGTTCGCCTTGTGATAGTCCAGCATCTTGGAGTAATCCATCTTATAGATGTGGTCGCCGGACAGGATCGCCACATACTCCGGAGAGTAGCGGTCGATAAAGTTGATGTTCTGATAGATCGCGTTCGCGGTCCCCTTGTACCACTCCGTGCCCTTGATCTGCTGATAGGGGGACAGGACGTGCACGCCGCCGCCCACGCGGTCAAGATCCCACGAGGAACCGTTGCCGATGTAATCGTTCAGTTCCAACGGCTGGTACTGGGTCAATACGCCCACAGTGTCGATCCCCGAATTTACACAGTTGGAAAGAGGAAAATCGATAATTCTGTACTTTCCTCCAAAGGGCACCGCCGGCTTTGCGACCTTCCGGGTCAGGATCCCGAGCCTACTGCCCTGTCCGCCCGCCAAAAGCATCGCAATGCATTCTTTTTTACGTGCCATAAACAAGCCTCCGTTTCAATATTTTCAGTTCTGATAATTTTATAATTCAACGCCATGGGCGTTCTTCTTATTTTTCGTTTTTAGCGCTGTTTCTGCGCTTTATCAGGTACATCGTAGACATCGGCGGCAGCGTCAGTTCTACAGATTGCTCCTTCCCGTGCATGCCGACGGGAACGGTCTTATACAGTTTTTTACGCACCGCGCCTGTCCCGCCGAATTCCTTGCTGTCGGAATTAAATACGACCTCGTAGGTACCCTGCTCCGGCACGCCGACGCAGTAACCGCTGCGCCCGACCTTGGTAAAGTTACAGACGACCACAATATCGTCGCCGCGCTCGCTTTTGCGGACAAAGGCGATCACGGAATTGTTATTATCGTCGCTGATCAGCCAGTCGAAACCTTCCCAAGAGAAATCGATCTCCCAAAATGCCGCATGATCGCGGTAGAAACGGTTCAACGTCCGGCTGTAGTCCTGCAGCTGTCTGTGCTTGTCGTAATCCAGCAGCAGCCAATCCAGCTCCTTGCGCTCGTTCCATTCGATAAACTGCCCGAACTCCTGCCCCATAAACAGCAGCTTTTTGCCGGGGTGGGCGTACATGTAACCGAGAAACGCCCGCACGCCCGCGAATTTTTCCGCATACTCACCGGGCATTTTATTGATAAGCGCGCATTTGCCGTGTACCACCTCGTCATGGGAGATGGGCAGCACGAAGTTTTCGGAGAACGCATAGAAGAACGAGAACGTGATCAGATCGTGATTGTACTTTCTGAAATATCCGTCCAGGGAGAAATATTTCAGTATATCGTTCATCCAGCCCATATTCCACTTAAAGTTAAAGCCCAGACCGCCCATATACGCGGGCTTGGAAACCATGGGCCAAGAGGTGCTTTCCTCCGCGATCATCATCACGCCCGGATAGTCCCTGAATACCGCCTCGTTGATCTTCCGCAGGCAGGCGACCGCCTCGAGATTCTCATTGCCGCCGTTCTGATTGGGAATCCACTGGCCGTTATCCCTGCCGTAATCCAGATACAGCATCGACGCCACCGCGTCCACCCGCAGACCGTCCACATGGTACTTGTCAAACCAAAATTCCGCGTTGGACATCAGGAAGCTGACGACCTCGTTTTTGCCGTAATCAAACACCCGGGTGCCCCACTGATAATGCTCGCCTTTTTTTGGATCGGCATATTCATAGCATTTTGTACCGTCGAACTCATAAAGCCCGTTGGCGTCCTTAGGGAAGTGCGCGGGAACCCAGTCGATAATCACGCCGATCCCGTTTTCATGGCATTTATTGACCAGATACATGAAATCCTCGGGCGTACCGTAACGGGACGTTACGGCAAAATATCCCGTGACCTGATACCCCCATGAGCCGTCAAAGGGGTGCTCCGCCAAGGGCATGAACTCGATATGGGTATACCCCATATCCGTCACATAGGCGACCAGTTCGTCCGCGAGATCGCGGTAAGTAAAGAAATTGCCGTCCGCATAGCGGCGCCAGGAACCGGCGTGAATCTCATAGATATTCACCGGAGACGCGTAAACGGAAGTCTCCGTCCGCTTCGCAAGCCAAGCGTCGTCCGACCACGCAAATCCATCCAGCTCATAGTACTTGGTCGCGTTATCGGGGCGGGTCTCCATATGAAAGCCGTACGGGTCGCTTTTCATCAGCTGTCTGCCGTCAGGCGCGGTGATGCAATATTTATACGCATCGTACACCTGTACGCCCTTTACCGTGCATTCCCAAATGCCGCCGTCGTTGATCCGCACACAGGGATCAGCGTCGCTCTGCCAGCCGTTAAAATCCCCGACGACGGCGACCGCCGCCGCATGAGGCGCCCATACGCGGAACGTGACTGCGTCCGCACCCGTTCTGTGTGCACCCAAAAACTCGTAAGCCTTTGCGTTATTGCCCTGATGGAACAGGAAAATCGGATAATCGCTGTCGTAACGTTTCCCCTTTTCCATAAAATACCTCCGCATCGTTTTTTGGGCAGGCATAGTTTTCCTGCAATATACAGAAATATTTTAACAAAAACAATCCTATATTTCAATAGTATTAGACAAAATTATCAGACAAAACAAGAAAAATTTTTGATTTCATATGTATTATGCACAAAAAATAGGGGCGTCTGTGTTTTGCAAACACCCCCATCGGTCTTTTTCTGTTTTTTATGACATCAAAGAAGCAAGCTGCGCCACGGTATGTTTGAGGACAACTGTCAGCACTGCCGGATCATACACCGCAGTATCGGCGTATTCCTCCGTCAGGGATTTGAAAAATCCCTCCGTTTGTTCTTCAGTAAGCACGGCTCTGATCTCCGCTTTCCACGCGGGTTCCTCCGCTCTTCCGACAAAATACATCACATGATAACCGTATTCGGTCTCGATGATCTCTGTATCACCAATCTCGCGGGCGGCGTCATACGCCCAGTTTTCAAACGCGGGCACATATGCGCCCTTGGCGATATTCTCGTACAGACCGCCCTCCATGCCCTGGCCGCCGATGGCCAGCGACGCCGTATCATCACTGTACTGCTCCGCAAGGGCTGCAAAGCTTTCTTCGGTTTTCTCGCCTTTTTTATATTCTGCAAGATACTGCTCCGCCAAAGCCTTCGCCTCATCTCTGCTGCGGGCATCTGCCGCGGTGGTCACGCCCTCTTCCCCGGCAGCGTCGTCAAACGAAACAAGGATATGCCGCACCGAGGGCAGTCGATCCTCATTGCGTCCCACGGGCGATGTGATATACAACACATACACATACTGCGCCGCGCTGAACACGTTCATATCGCCGACCTTTCTGTCGGCGGAAAAGCACCAGTCGGCGGCGTCCGCGCTGATATACCGGGCAATGGTATCGTACTGCGCGTCGGGCACCACCGTGCTGGCGTCGCCGGAAAAGTTCACCGGATCGGTCTGGGCGGCAAGCGCGGCGAAGGACGCCTCGTCAGTCACTTTTTTCATGAACGCCTCGGCTGCCGCCTGCTGTGCTGCGGCGTCGGGTTGTGCATCGTCCGCGCCGGCGGTGATCGGCAGACGGAACACGCGGGCGGAAATTGTATCATAATCGGCGGCATTTGCCTGATATTGCGCCTCCAAATCCGCATCGGTGATCGACGCGGCAATGTCCGCCTGGGCAAACTCCTGATATTTTTTCGCCAGCAGCTGCTTGCGCATAATATGAGCAAGCGTATAGGCGTTAACGCCCTTGTCATACTGCATTTCGGTAAAAGCGTCTATATCCGTACCGTAGTCGGCAGCAGCGTCCGCCAGAGACTGCATACTGTCCGCAATCTCCGCCTCGTCGGTCTCGTCCAGCGTCAGACTGTTTGCCTTTGCCTGCATATTGTAATAGGCGTACTGCTCCATGGTCGCCTTGGTCATGTCGTCAAAATACTGCGCGTAGGTAACGGTCGTACCGTCGGCGGCGGTCAGCGTCTGCGCGTCGGGCGACAGCGTATAATCGAAGCCCGTCAGCGCCTTGCCGTAGCCCTCGCCGTAGTAATAATCATAATAATACGATTGCTGATAATAGGAAAAATAGACCGACGTATAAAAATAAATATACTCGGCGGCGGAAAAGCCTTCGCCGCTCGCGGTCAGTATCCGGTCGTTCATACCGATCCCCGCCGTATGCAGCGCGTCGTCCTCCGCAGACGTATCGCCCACTGCGGCTCTGAGAACCCTTCTCGCGTCGGCAGCGGAACCCATCGCCCGCGCGTCGGCAGCGGTGTACCCGCCGTCGCCCGCGATCTCGCTCGTCGGCGCCGCTTCCGTTCCCGCCTCTGTCAATCCAGCTGCAAATGCCGGTACGGCAGCCGACCATACCATACAAAGCGCCAGACACAGCCCGATCCATTTTACGATCTGCTTATGCATATCATCATACCTCTCAAATCCGAAGCATGCTCAGCCGTTGGTCTGCTGCAACAGCTTCTCATATTCTTCTTTATATTTATCACGCTCGGCTTTTATGCGCGCCGCGTCGTCAAGATAGGTTTTCACCTGCTCCTTGATATTATTCAGGATATTTTCCTTGCGCTTGTTCTCGTCGGCGTACTCCATCGCGGTCAGCACCGCCGCCTGGAACGCGGAAAGCCCGTTGGCTGCGGCGGTATATTTGTTGATCCGCGCCTCCGCCTCCGCCGCAACGGAGCGGATATATTCCTCGCTGTCGTTGGTAACGATGCAAAACTCCGACCCTACGACGGAGAATCTGACTTTATTTTTTTCCATAACTTCCATCTATCCTTTCACTCCGGCATTCTGCCGAAAACAATCCATTTTATAACATTATACTACAAACAAAAGATTTTTACAAGGGGCAAACAAATAACGCGTTCCCCTGCGCGATTTGCAAGGGAAAAGGTGCGCACGCGCTTGCAGGAACGGCGCAAATTAATGCGGAATGCGGAATGTCGGAAATCGCTCCGCGATTTGATTTTATAGAATTGGCGGCAACGGGTAGCACGGCGCACCGCGCCGTTTAATCATGCGGCAAACGGGAAAATGTCGAAAAAGGCGCAAATTACCCTTTGCCGTATGATTTTCTAATAAATGCCCGCAAGGGCTTAACCTTATTCCAATGTCGGGGAAAACACGCTGATCTTCCCATCTTTCTATACGGTGGGCGCTGACGCGCCCCATTATAAAAATTCCGCAACGAGGGAAATATGTGCCTCTATCCAAATTTATCCCGTCGTTGCGAAATTTAAATGGCAAATGTGCCGCCGCGTCCGGCGGACGGGGCAGGCGGTGCATTTGCAGAAAGGGACACAGAGCATTGCGAAGCGCCCCAAGCGAGCAAGGCGACAATGTCCCTGACCGTCTCGCAGTGCGCCGTGCTACCCGTTTTTCCAGTTTTGTCTATAAATCCAAATCGCGGAGCGATTTCCGACATTCCGCATTCCGCACTCCGCATTCCGCATTAATTTGCGCCGTCTACAAGCGAACTTACGCGCATGATTTCCACACAAAAACAAACGCCCGGAAGCAACCGGCAAAAACCGGCGCTTCCGGGCGATGAAATTATGTTATATACTGATTGCGTCCAGTCTTGCCGCGATGCGGAGGGCTTTTCGCGCGTCGGCGGAATTGACCTTGCCGTTGCCGTCGGCGTCGCCTGCGAGGAAATACGCGCCGGTGAGCGTATCCAGCCGCGCGGCTGCGCGCAGCGCGTTGCGGGCGTCAACTGAATTGACCTTACCGTCGCCGTTGTTATCCATGGGTACAATGACGGTATACGCCGTGCCGTCAGGCAGCACGACCTGCGCGCCGGTGCCCACAAGCGCGGTATCCGCAAGGGGATCGCCGTT
>JAFVBH010000077.1 GCA_017480115.1 Clostridia bacterium | reverse complement strand
TGCTGTATTTGGTTTTTTTTACAACTAATCATTTTACAGATAAATCCACGATCCTACAAGAGGGGACCTTACATATTATCTACAAGATTGTGTGCCCACCTTTTTATAAAACCAAATCGCGCAGCGATTTCCGAACCTCCTACCTCTTCCCTCCTACCTCCTACCTAAATTCTGATTTATCGGCAACGCCGATAAATCAGAATTTATCATACCATCTTGCAAACTCTATCATTTTATTGTATAATAGCGGCAATACTAAAATGGTGGGTTGCGGTTTATGTTAACGGAGAAGGAACAAGCGGTTCTGCGGGAAATACAGGACGTTGAGCTGAAAATACTTGTAGAACTGGACAGAATTTGTCAAAAGCATGATATAAAATACTCCTTAAGCGGCGGCACTTTGCTGGGCGCGATCCGGCACAAGGATTTTATCCCGTGGGACGACGATATTGATCTGGATTTAAAGCGCGAGGATTTCTATAAGCTGATCCGGCTGCTGCCCGAGGAGCTGGGCGAGGATTTTACCTTTGTCAACTACGACGAGTTCGGAGAGAATTTTTGCGACTTTATCCCGCGTATCTTTTATAATAACTGCAAGGTCGTAAATTCGTTCAGTCTGGACGGCGGCAAGAGCAATATGGCGGGCGACAGCCGTATGGATAAAATATTTATCGAGCTGTACTGTCTGCACGATACAAAAAAAGGCGTTACCGTAAAAACTCAGATCTTCCTTGTGAAAATGATCTACGGTATGGCGATGGCGCACCGGCGCGGGAAAAAATCCGCCGCCCGCTATTCGGAATGGCAGAAAGCGGAAGTCGGCTTCCTGACCGCGGTGGGGAAACATATCCCTATGCGAGCGCTTTGCAAGCTGTATGAAAAAACCGTCAATTTCGTAAAAACCGGCAAGGGCGATATTTATTTCAAGCCCTCGGTGCCGCTGTGGGTGCAGGAAAAAAATATTTTTCCCAAGGACTGGTTTGACGCGTTTGTCCGCGTGCCTGTGCGCAATTATATGATCTACGCCCCCCAAAATTTTTTACATATCCTCGACTCCCTTTACGGCGACTGGAAACAGCTGCCGCCGGAAAAGGACAGGAAGCCCGACCATTTTAAACTCGACGGTGTAGAAATCTGGTAATTACAGGAGAAGGAATTATGAATATTGCAATGATTATGTCCGGCGGCGTCGGCAGACGCTTCGGCGCGCCGATCCCCAAACAATACACGCTGCTAAAGGGTAAGCCCGTGATCGACTATGTGATCGACGCCTGCAAAAAGGCTGCCCGCGTGGATAAAATACTGATCGTTATCGATAAGCAGTGCATGAAATATTCGAGCGCGCTCAGCGATCCAGATTTGGATTTTGCACCCAACGGCAAGGAGCGGTTGGATTCCATAAAAAACGGATTTGACTATATTAAATCCCATTACGACTGCGCCAAGGTCGTGATTTTTGACGCGGTCGCTCCGTTCGTCTATCCCGAGCTGATCGATGATTATTTTATTAAGCTGGACGAATACGACGCAGTCATCACCGCACAAAAGATCACCGGCGCGCTGGGCAATAAGAATTTTGACCCGCTGGACCGGGAAGACTATTACATGACCCAGTCGCCCGAGGGCTTTATTTTTGATAAGATCAATTCCGTACTGGATACGCAGTTCTCCAGTCAGGAGCTTGCGTGGCAGCTGCCGCGCAATTCAAAATTTTATCTGAATTTTGATTTTAAGAACAATTTAAAGCTGACCTATGATTTCCAGCTGCGCTACGCCGAATATCTGATGGATTACCTTGCCGAGATCAATGCCGGCGGCAACAACCGTATTATCGATAAATCCCGTTTCCTGACCGAGGGGATCCGGTATTTTCTGCTGCGTATCAGACCTGTGGAGACCGAACAGTGGCTGGATAAAATTGCCGCCGAATATAATCGACTTTGTGAAAAGTGGGGGATCACTTCCTTTGTGCCGGGGCAAAACTCCCGTTATGGCATCGTTCTTTTCGCGAAATCCACCAAATATGGGGACTGTGTGATGAAGTTTATTCCGCCGTTCATCGGCAGATACCAAGCGGAAGTGGATTCCTATCGCGAGTTATCGACGGAATACATGTGCGGCTATCTCGACTGTGACGACAGGGCGGGCGCGCTGCTGCTGGAAAAGATCTCCCCCGCACGGTACGCAGATTTTAACGACAATATTCATCTGACAGCATTCTTTGACCGCGTGGATAAGTCGATCCGTTCCGCTAAGACATTGGAGCGCGGGGAGCGTTTTTTGGATTATTATAAGGATCTGCAAAAAAAACTGGCGGATATAGATACCGTTCCGTTTTGCAGAAACGAGCTGGAGGAGCATCTGCAAAAAGCGATCGCCATGTATGATCGTTATTTCTTCGATTCCCCGTTGTATCTTTGTCACGGCGATCTGCACGCGTTTAATATTCTTTTGAACAAAAACGGCTATGCCGCTGTCGATCCCATCGGCGTTCGCGCGCCCAGAGAGCTGGAGTATGTCCGCTTTATCCGCAATGACATTCTCAATATCCGTTCGTTTGGTATGCGAGAGCGTTTGGATCTGCTGCTATCCTATTTCTCCCGCTGGGCGGGCAGAAAGAGTTTGCTGCTGTTCTTATACATTGATACGGTGTATGTCACCTTTAACAGCACGTTTGAGTATCCCAACGACGAGCAGACCCGGTATAATCTTAAATTAATCAACGTGATTGAACAGATGATCCGCCAGCAGATGATGAACTGAGCGGTCGATGACCTTTATTTTGGAAAGCGTGGTGATCCCGTGGCTGAAAAGAAAAAATATCTGGGTATCGCGTCGGATATGATCTTCAGCATTGCCGCCGTCGTTGTGCTGAACGCGGTGATTCAGTTGTTTATTTATCCCTCTTTCAATAAACGGCTGGGCGCGGCGCTCTACGGGGAGGCGATCACCGTCATGTCCATGGTGGCGGTCGTGGGCGTGGGGTTCGGTATTGCGCTGAATTATTCCCGCATGGTCATGCGCACAAAAAAGCGGGCAGTCAAGGGGGACTACAATATTTTCCTGCTGCTGGCGTGGCTGCTTTGTATCCCTGCCGCAGTGCTGACGGAATATCTTTTTGCGGCGCAAAAAAGCGCGCTGAACACGGTTTGTATTGCGATTCTGATGATCAGCACCGTCGCCCGGTATTACAGCGATGTAGAATTTAAACTTAATATCAATTATAAGGGCTATTTTGTCTATTATGTTTTTATCGCGGTAGGCTATTGCCTTGGCATGCCGATTTTCTTTAAAACCGGCAATTGGCTGGTTCCGCTGATTATCGGAGAAATCGCCGCAGTTGCGTTTACCGCAGTGCGGGGCAAGCTTTACCGAAAGCCATTCTTTGCCCGCAGCGAGCATTTCACCGACAACGCAAAGTCCGTGGGTATTTTGTCATTGTCCTATTTGGCGGATACGCTCATGCAGAACGCAGACAGACTTTTACTCAGCGGCATGACACACGACGGCGCGATGGTCACGACGTTCTATAACGCGGCGTTGATCGGAAAAGTCATCGCCCTGCTGACAACGTCACTGAACTCGGTGCTGATCGGATATTTGTCCAAGTTCGAGGGCAAGTTTACAAAAAAATTCTTCACGATCATTGCTTTGGCGCTGTTGATTTTGGGGATTGTCGCGGTGGCGGCATGTACGGTAGTCTCGCATATTTTTATCCGCCTCATGTACGGCGAGGAAATTTACGAAATGTGTAAGCCTTATTTCCTGATCGCAAACGCCGGGCAGGTGCTGTATTTTATTTCCGGCACGATCATGGTGGTGGTTCTTCGTTTCGCAAAGGAAAAATATCAGATGCATATAAACATTTTGTATGCGGTATTGTACCTGGCTGTTGTTCCGGCACTGACGTCCGTATATCAGATTTGGGGACTTGCATGGGGGATCCTCGCTGTGAATCTGATCAAATATATTGTCGTCTATATAATCGGCATTGCGCAGCTGTCCAAACGGAACAAAGCGGAACCGGCGTCCGCGTCCGGAGAAAAGGACTTTGACGTGTTTATAAAAGATAATTCAAAATAATATGATGACGAGCCGCTTTGTAAAATAAAGCGGCTCTTTTTGTCATTTTACATAAAAATATTTTATATTTTTGCATATTATTGAAAAAGGTGTGAAAATATGATAAAATTATTAAGATATTTCATGACAAAGGATTGACACTATGAGTGAACAAAAAACGTCTCTGACGACCAAGGGCAAGGGATTGTTCGGCGAACTGAAAGCCCATTGGAAAGCGCCTGCTCAGGGACGCTATGTGCCTTATCGTGAGTATAAGGACATTGTGATCGGCGTCGGCAGCAACTATGCCGGCGCGAAAACACTGGAGTATATCACCTTTGCAGCGGGCTGCTATTTGATGATGTACCACTACAAACTGCCGTATCTGACGTATTCGGTCATCAACATCATCAATATGCCTTTAAATTACATATGGTCGCTGATTTGGTGGTACGTCTGCGATAATCTTGGTTTTCTGCCCAAGAAACAGGAGCGTAAGTGTTACACCCTGTATATCTCTTTGGTGATCCTCGGGCTTGCCATGATCATCTTCAACATCGGCGATCTGTTTAACCAATCGGGAAAGTTTGTGACCTATTTGAACGGGTTGGAGGGCATTAACGCAAACTCCGCGATTAAGATATTGGGCACGCATCTGCTGTACACCGGCTGGGTCGGCGCGCGAAATATTTTCTGGCGCAAAAAACTGATTCCCAAGTTTGGCAGATATAAATACGGCCTTTACTGCGATTATGTGCCCAAGTGCGTGATGGTCGTGTTGATCGGCTGGCTGCCGTTTTATAATATACCCGATGTAATCACCCGCGTATGGGTGGCAAATCTGCTGTTCGCCTGCTACAATGTATTCGGTTTTGCCAATAATCTGGAGACCTGCACGCAGAATATCAGCCCGAACCTCAGAGAGCGAATTTTAATCCGCACCTATCCGCTCAAAATTTCTCATATTTTTAATTCCATATTTGCAATGATTATTCCCGTGCTCATCGGCACGCTTCGTTACAAATGGGAAGATATTAATATGTTCCGCTATGTCATTCCCGCAGTGTTTATCAGCTTTGCGACACTGACGATGATCTTTGCAGGCCGCATCAAGGAGCGTATTCCCCAACCCCCCATCGAGGAAAAAGTGCAGATCAAATTCTGGGACGGTATGTTCGGCGTTCTGCATAATAAATACCGCTGGATCAATAACATTGTCTATCTTCTGGATTCGCTGGGCAACGGTATGCTTGCCATTACCACCATCCTGTATCTGTATACCTTCCGGCTGACCGGCTTAACATACAGCTTAATCGTCGCGCTGGTGCAGTTTGCGGGTACGCCGCCGGATTTCTTTACCCCGTATTTTATCAAGCGGTTCAGCTTTAAACAGATTATGATTTTTTATCAGCTGACCCGTGCCGCCGGTAACGCGATTATTGTTCTGGCTATGTTGTTCTGCGGCGACAGAATCGTACTATGCGGCGTCATCTGCGTTGCAGTGTTGTTCTTTATGGAAATGACAAAGACCGTGCCGACCGCGGTCAGTCATGATATGGACGTGCGCGTTAACGACTATCAAATGTATTTGTCCGGCGAGCGGCTGGAGAGCTTTGCCGGTATTTTCGGCTGGTTCACCGGGCCTATCACCTCCTTTGTGGGGTTGATCATTCCGCTTTTACTGTTAAAATACGGCTTTAACAGCAACTGGGACGTTTTGTTCTTAGACGCTTCCCGTACGCGGATCATCGTTATCCCCATTGTTATCGACATCGTAGGGTATTTGTTGATGACGATCCCGTATTTCTTTTGGGATTATGACAGCGGTAAACAGAACGCCGTCATGGAGGTTTTAAAACGCCGTGCAGAGGTGACCGCAAAAAAAGCAGAGGAAATCGGCGAGGACGCCAACAGCGGGTTTGTGGGCTAAGGAGGTGCCGGATATGAAAAAAAGAAAGAAAACCGATGACGCAGCAGTCAAAACAGAGATCAAAAACCACGCTGCGGAAGAGATCCCGGCGCTGAATATCCCCGACGACGAGATCTGGACCTATCAGGTCGAGGGGCTTGCGCCGCCGCATATCGGCAAGACCTATACCCAAAAAGACGATCTTTATTTTGGTGATCGTCGTTGCCGTCTGCTTGTCCATTTACTTCAGCGTTCGCGCCGTCTCGCAGGAAGTATTTTCCTTTAAAACGCTGAATAACGGTACATATGAACTGGTCAAGTTCAGCAATACCGGCAATATCACCGATCTGACTGTCGGTTACGTCAGCGCGGCAAGCTATGACGCCAATGATCCTTCCGGCAAGACGATTATTACCCAAGATAAAACCAAGCCCGTCACCGTGCTGCATGAGTATGCGTTCAACTGTGATGAAAAACTGGAGATCATACATATAGGCAAAGAGGTTGCCGAGATCGACGGCAAGTCGTTTTACAGCTGCTGGGCGCTGCGTGAGATTCGGGTCGATCCCGAAAACAAGTATTACTGCGATATTGACGGTGTGCTGTATACCAAGGATCTGAAAACGCTGGTCTGCTATCCCATCAGTCACGACCAGTATGTACGCGCCAACTACGGCTATGACGATTGGGTGGCGAGCGACGATCCCGCTTATCAGGATTTCCGCGACAGGGTGCTGACTTATGTGGTTCCCTCTGCGACGGAAAAGATCGAGATGCTGGCGTTTAATTATGCCAGTCTGACGGATATTTATTTACCCGAGGGACTGCGGGAAATCGGTACGCTGGCGTTCTTTAAGGCGACGATTTTGGAGAATATCAGGAGCTATACCGCCGCGCAGCCGATCACGGATACCACATTCGTCGGCGAAGATGTGTTCGCCACACTCTATCCGTCGCTGCCCGAGGGGGTTGAAAGCATCGGTTCCGACGCGTTCAATCATGATCAGGCGCTGACGTATATGTATATCCCGTCCTCCGTAACGTATATCGGGCATCACGCTTTTTGGGAGTGCGTCTATAAGGACGGTGGCGATCTGCGCGGGCTTGCGCAAATGCATATTGCCGCAAGCGAGCCGGATTTCCACGCGAACACCCATACCGGAGACCAGTGGCGGCCGCAGTATGATTATATGTTATTTAAGAAAACCATAGATACAAATTACAGTGCCGTCAGAGCGGCAGATTAAGCATACAGAGCCGTCGCGAACCGGCGTCGGCTCTAAAATTTTGATTCATATTGGTTTGCCGGCAGTGAAATCATAATTTCTTCCCCGCGCTCATATTCTTTATCGGTGATATTTATGAATTGCAGCATAACTGAGCTTTGCGAAAAGGACGTCATTGAGATCACGGGCGGGACGGTATTGGGGCGTATCAGCGATATTGAATTTGATCCCCAAAGCGGCAGGATCACAAACCTGATTATTTTCGGCAGACAGAAAATGTTCGGCTTCGGCAAAACCAACGACGATATTCGCTTCACGTGGCAGGACATTTCCGTCATCGGGGACGACACGATCCTGATCTGCTGTGAGATCAAACCGCACAGGGAAAAGCCAAAGGGAAATCCGGTAAAAAGCCTGTTTAATCCACAGTAATATAATACTTGAATTTTCTCTCCTTTTCCTGTACTATGAATATAGGGTTGCCCACGATAAGGATAACCATAGTAAAATCTGTATAAGAGGGTACGGATATGGAGTTTTTTCACAATACGCCCGCCGCGGATAAAAGTTTTCAGCGGCTGCAGGCTATCGCTGATCTTTTAAGGGAAAACTATATGATCACCGACAGAGAGCCATGCAGTATGTTTCAAATCGCGGACGGGGAAACTGCGCCTACGGCGCTGAACGCGGGTGAATGGCGCAACTACGACGGTGAACGGGAACCATGGCGCGGCGGCGCCGGCAGATTTCGCCAGATTGCCAAGATCCCGCCGCGCTTTAAAGGCAAGGATATTTACTATGCGCTTCAAATAACAGGCATCGGGAGGCAGACAGGTGTGTCCGCCCCCGGCTTTCTGCTGTTTGCGGACGGACAACCCGTCAGCGGTATGGATCGGACGCATACCGCGGTCAAGCTGCTGTCGTCGGCGCAGGGCGATGAAACTGTCAAACTTCATTTTTGGGCGAAGCACAGCGGGCATGCGGGCAAATGGTTTCTGTATTCGGAGCTTCGCGTGCTTGACTATGATGTACGGCGGCTGTATTTTCATCTTACGACTGTTTTGGGAATTGCCGCGCATGGCGGCGCGGCGGGCACGCGGCTCTGCCGCGCCTTGTGCGACGCCTGTGAACGGCTTGATCTGACCGTGCCCTACGGTCCGGAATTTATCGGTACTGTCAAAAATACATATAAATATATAGAGGATACGATCTTCGGCGACGATGCGAATACGGCGATTTCCGTGATCGGACAGGCGTTTTCCGCGGCGCCGGAAAATCCGGACAGCACCTTTGCCGCCGCGCTGTACCTGATGCGGGAATATCCGGAGCTTCGGTTCCTCGCGCCCGAGGCGCAGCTGTATGCGGAGATAAAGCAGAAATTCCCTGCCCTCTTTGAGCAGATAAAAAAACGCGTCCGCGACGGCAAATGGGAGGCTGAGGGCGGCATGTGGACGGCGGCGGACACCGCGCTGGCATCCGGTGAGGCGCTGATCCGGCAATTCTTGCTGGGAAAGCAGTTTTTCAAAGCTGAATTTGATAAAACCAACGAGCTGTTATGGCTGCCCGATTTGTCGGGCGTCAGCGGCGCGCTGCCCCAGATTATGCGCGGCTGCGGCATTCGCTATCTTTTTACAGCGGACAAGCCGCATACAGATGCTGCTGCCCCTGCGGGAAGTTTCCTTTGGGAGGGCATTGACGGCTCGCAGGTGATTGCCCGCTGCGCCCCCGCGCAGAAAAACGTGTTTGACCTTCCTCTGCGCACAGCATTTGACGACCCCAATCCGCTGTACAGCTGTGAAACAACCCCGCAGACGCTCGAACATGCGCTGCGCATAAAAGCCGGAATTCCCGGCTGCCCTAAGGTGCAATTTTCCCTTGCGGGTGAAAACTTTCGACGGCTGGAACGGGATATGCGGGAAAGGAACCCTCTGCGCAAATGGCGCGGCGAGCTGGGCGCGGAACTGCCCGGCAGCGCGCTGTCGGCATGCGGAACCTACAAACGGTACAACAGAACATCCGAATGCCTGTATCAAAGCATCGAAACCATCAACAGTATGGCGTCCCTGCTGCTGGATACGGATTTTTCCCGCTATCCGAAAACCGGTATCGACGCGGGCTGGAAAACGATTCTGCAAAACCAAAGCCACAGCGTAACCGCCAATGCGGCGGCCTATGCGCAGGCATTGCGGCAATACGAGAAAATCGCCAAAGACGGCAGATATCTGCTGATGAACGCGGCGGAACGAATCGCCAACAGCGTTCATACGGAGGGCGACGCATTGACGGTCTGCAACACCCTCGGCTTTTCGCGCACCGGCACGGTGGAGACCACAGCAGCTCTCGGCGAGGATATGGGAATATTCGATTACGAGGGCATTCCCCTGCCCTGCCAGGCAACCTATGACGGCAAAACGATATTTCTCGCGCCGGATATCCCCGCCAAGGGATACAAGGCATTAAGGATCTGCCCCAAGGGCCCAGACAGGAAACAGGAAAAAACCGCGGTGATCAACGGCAATCACATTCAGACGGTGTACTATGACATTGATTTTTCCGAGCAGATGGAGATCGTCAGTCTGTATTGCCGCAAGATCAAAAAGCAGGTTGTCCCGAAGGGCAAAGCCTTCAACCGGCTGACTGCCGCTATGGAGCGTCCGTACCGAGACGGCAACAGTCCTACAGTCTCCTATTTCGAGGAGCAGCCCGAAATTCTCGGCGATGTATTGAATGCCCGTGTAATGGAGAACGGTCCGGTTCGCGCAGTCTTGCAAATTACCAGAAACTACAAAAATGCGCGGATTTCCCAATATATTATGTTATACAATCACACCGAACGTATCGATATTCGCACACTGATCGAGCGCCCAGAAGCGCGCATGTGCGTAAAAGCGGAATTTCCCGTTGACGTCAATACCGACAAGGCGACCTACGCGATTCCCTTCGGCTATACGGAACGCCCAACGCACAGCAATACCCCTGCGGATATGGCGCGTACGGAAGTGCCGATGCAGGCATGGGTGGATCTGAGCGATAACGGCTTCGGTGTTTCCATACTTAACGACGGCGTCTATGGCTGTGCGTGCAGTGGCGGCTGCATTCGGCTCCCGCTGCTGCGCGTCCGGGAACAAACGGCGCAGGACACATATACATGTACCTACGCGATCTATCCCCATGACATGGCTGTTGCAGCTTCCGCCGCAGTGCAAAACGCCGCAGATCTGAATACACCGCTGTTCTGCGCGCAGGCGCGCGGCTGCGGCAACCTGCCCCGCAGCTTCTCCCTGCTGCGCTGCGAGCAGACAAACATCATGATCGAGACTGTCAAAAAGGTGGAATCCGATACAGAAGACAGCGTGATCGTCCGTGCCTATGAGACATGGAACCGGCGCACCGTCGGCATGTTTACTTCAGACCTGCAGATTGAGGAACTGTCTGTCTGCGACATGCTGGAGGAAAGCGAACGCCCGCTGCGGCATACAGAACCGAACGCTTTTACCGCAGAATTTCGCCCCTTTGAAATCAAGACCTTTAAAATTAAATTTCATTGACAGGTGACTACTATGAAAATCGCTATTTGCGACGACGAAAAATACATGCTGGAACTGTTGTATGAAAAAACGCGTAATGTTTTGGCAAAAGACGATATTGACGCACAAATCGCACTGTTCTCTGACGGAGAATCGCTGCTGGAGTCCTACCGGGATAACGCGCACCCCTATGACATGCTCATGCTGGACATCAAAATGGACGGGCTGGACGGTATCCGCACTGCGGAACGTATCCGCGCAACAGACGCGGACGTGCTGATCGTTTTTGTGACCTCTTCGGCGGAATATGTGTTCTGCGGGTACGAGGTCAAGGCGTTCCGTTATCTGATGAAAAACGAGCTGGACTACGGCTTTGACAAGGTATTCCGCGATACGGTCAGGGAGCTGAACAATACCACGGAGCATTGGTTTACCTTTCAGTTCGGCAATGAGAAGATTCGGCTGGAGACTAAGCATATCAATTATTTTGAAAGCAGCCGGCGGGTCGTGCGCATTGCCCTTGATCAGGAGGAATACAAGACCTACGCCAAGCTGGACGACATTGAGCAGGAATTACAGGCGCAGGATTTTATCCGCTGCCATCAAAGCTATCTTGTAAACGTGGCGAAGATCGAAAAGGTCAGCGCGGCGGAAATCGAGCTGAAAAACGGCGAAACGCTGCCCGTCAGTAAAAAATACAGAAAAAGCGTCAACGACGCCTACCTTTGGATGATGAGATAATATGGTACAGACAATTATCACCACCACCGTGAACACCCTTGCCACGGTGATCGAAATTTTACTTTCCGTTGTTCTGATGAACAGCTTTTTTGCCCAGCGCTTCCAAAAGCGGTATGTCAGCACCCTTGTGATCGTCGCCTCGGCGGCGGCGCTGTTCTGGCTGAATTTCATTTCGGTGGATTACGCGATCAAAACCGCAGTGGAAGTACTGCTGATCATTGCCATGCTGTTGCTACTGTACAAAGGCAACCTGCGGGATATTTTGATCTATTTTATTCTTTGGGGTATTGGACTTTCCTTTTCCAATTTCCTTGCGGACATTATTATCTCGCTGCTGCCGGAGGATCTGCATCTGGGGACGGGCGAGCCGCTGTTCCTTTCTGCGGTACGGATCATTCTGCCAAAGCTCCTGCTGATGATCCTTGTGGTGCTGCTGTCGGCATTTATCCGACGTGAAACGCTGAATATGAACCTGAAATACTGGGTTATTCTTTTGGCGGTGCCGCTGATCACCATCGCAATCCTGACGGTATTTCAGTACTACATCGATTCCATGCCGTCGGAATCCCGCGTAATCAACAACGTCACCACCATTACCATCAACGGTGAAAGTTTTACCATGCCCGGGCTGACGATCTACGGCTACATGATCGCCGCGGTCATCGGGCTGGTGTTTATCAATATTATTATTTTTCTGCTCTTCGCCCAGTTTCAGCGAAGCACGGAGATCATCAGCCGCTATGAGATCGCTCTGACCCAAAAGGAAATGCAAAGCCGCTCCATCGAGCAGTTGGAGGATTCCTATACCCGTATGCGGGAGCTGCGGCACGACATGCAAAATCAGTTGGTGATCCTCAATTCTCTGATGGAGAACGGCAAATATGACGAACTGCAAAGCTATATCAAAACCATGACCAACAAGGTGGACGAGGCGGCGTTTATGACCATCAGCGGGCAGTCCGCAGTGGACGCGATTTTGAACGACAAGCTTGCCGCCGCCCATAAAAATAAAATCGCCACCCATTTTGACATTGCGAAGCTGGACGACTGCTTCGCCGAGCCGATGGACATATGCATCATTCTTGCCAACGCGCTGGATAACGCGATCGAAGCATGCGCCAAGCTGGACGAGGATAAGGAGCGGTACATCAAGCTGAAGATCGCGAAAAACGAAAGCTATATCGTCGTCTCCTGCGCAAACCCCGTCGCCGCGCCGCCGAAAACTAAAAACGGCAAATACATTTCCGACAAGAGCGACAGCAAAAACCACGGTTTCGGTCTCAAAAGCATTACCGACACGGCGGATAAATACAACGGCGAGTATATGATGCGCTGCGTGGACGATCAGTTTACGATCATCGTGAAGCTGAACAACACAAAAGATACGCATTAGGCAGTGTAGACTTCCAAGCGAAAAGGACGATGAATATGGACAATCGATTATATGGGCAGCAGGAGCGCGCCTTTCATGCAGCAATCCGTGCAATCTCCGACGGTAACAAAAAGATACTGATACAAATGCCGATCGGTATGGGAAAAAGCAATCTGATTCTGGCACTAGCGCGTCATTATACCGACGCCCAAGTACTGCTTTTATGCAGATCCGTGGTGATGGAAGCGCAATACCGGAATATAACACGCACCGACAACAATGACGAAAAGAATCCGCCTTGCAACATTTCTATTACAACATACGCAAAAGCAAACGAATGCAATCTGAAAAATTACGACATTGTAATTGCTGACGAGGTGGATATGCCTCCCGAACCGACAGATTTTATAGCGAAATTTACAAAAAATAATATTTTAATTGCACTTTGCACCTATCAGCAGAATCAAAACAGCCCGCTTTTTGACGCCCAAACGGTGATTCGTATAGACCCGTTTTATTATATTGATGAAAATTATATTCTTGAGAATTTTTGCATTCCTCTGCTCGAATATTTGGGATTCGCCAAAATTGCTCCCTGTATGCCGTTAAATGACGTTGATTTTTCCCTATTATCAGATTTGCAAGCACAAAGGAATGGGGAAACCTTTTTCTTTGAAATCAAGCGGTACCGCAACCTTGCAAATGATCCGGAGCTAATTGATCGTGCCGTCGAGCCGTATATACGGCACCGCCAAGTGTTCAAGCATGACGCCACATGTATCGTCATGCTTTTGTGTGCCGTCGACACCGCATATAAAGAACAGCTTTGCAATACCGACGGGATTATAGTGTGGGATATTAAGAACTTGCTGTACCTGTGCAAAGATAACGAACAGTTATCGTTTGTTCTCAAAACACCGTTCCCTTTGAGATTACGGGCTTGTCCCCCGAACCGCCGACGGCACCGAAGCTGCAACCGGATAAATCAACAAAAGTGATCGCCGGCGCGCTCACTGCCAATGATCTTATCGCCCAGATACAAAACTGCCCGCCGGGCACAGAAAACGCAGCAGCAATTAGATATGAGGAGATTTGCGCAGACACGGTCAGATACCTATTCGGCGGTGACTTTTCCCAAATGTCGCGACAACACAAGACAAAAGACCTCATGTTCCGCATGGATTTACTGTGCAGTATAAAAAGCAATAAAGAATTTTGGAGTTTTTTATCCCATTATTACAAGGCGAAGTTTATTGTTTTTGAAACCAAAAATTACACGGAAGAAATAGGGCAAAACCTTATTTATATTACGGAAAAGTATCTGTTTGCCTCTGCCCTAAGAACCGTCGCCATCATCATTTCCCGCCGGGGCTTTGATCTACATGCGCAAGCTGCGGCAGAAGGCATTCTCAAGGAGAATAATAAATTAATTATAGATATTACAGATAACGATCTAATAAAAATGCTCCTCATGAAGAAAAACGGCAAAGAACCGTCGGATCATTTATATGACAAGGTCGAAAAATTTCTCATGAGCATCAGCAAATGACTTCTCCTTACGGAAACATATAACCGTGAACCGTAAATAAAAACGCCCCATGTAAAGAAAAGTGAGAACGAACAATTAAAAAGCCTAAAAAAATTGAATATAAACAACAAATTTTTTCAAAATACTATTGACAAATTATTTTTGCCGCAATACAATGTATTACAAAAGGGGCGAATCATATGACTGTATCTGTAAGACTGAAGGAGGAAGATACCGCGCTGTTCAAAAAATATGCGGCACTTAATAACATTTCACTGTCCGATATGATAAGAAATGCCGTGCTTGAAAAGATTGAAGATGAGTATGATTTAGAAAGCTACGAAAAAGCAATCGCAGAATACAAAGCAAATCCTGTAACTTACTCCCACGAAGATGTTGCAAGAATGTTAGACCTTGAATAAGTACAAAGTAGAATACACACCGCAGGCAATTCGGCAGCTTCGCAAACTTGATAAATACACAAGAAAACTTATCTATGCGTGGATTGATAAGAATTTACAAGAATGTGAAAATCCCCGCATTCACGGCAAAGGGCTTACTGCCAATCGAACGGGACAATGGCGGTATCGTGTAGGCGACTATCGACTGATAGCAGAAATCGAAGATGAAAAAATCACGATTTTGATTATCAATGTTGGTCATTGCAAGGATATATACAACTAAACAAAGAGAAGGCTCAAGCGTAGCAGATTTCTGTGTGCTGGAGCCTTTTTTATATCATAGGAAACATCTCCGTTTCCTATGATATAAAAAAATTTTAACGCCCGCCGAACCTGCCCTTCGGGCAGCGGCGATGGCGGAATCGAAAGCTTATAGCTTCGCCGCCGAAGGCGTGCGGCGAAGCCGCTTTCTTGTACAACGAGATTTAACCCCGTCACACCGCTGGTGTCAAAATTTTAGGAAAATATTAATTTTTTTAACTTGTACAAATTTGAAATTGCCGATGAACTTTGTCTCCTAGAAAGTAATTGCGAGAATATTATAGACACCGTGAGCAATCATACATAGCCATACACTGTGACTCTTCTTGAAAATCATTCCGAAAATAATACCGGCGCCAAATGCAGATACCAATTGAAGCTCGCTGTAACTGATTCCCGGTTGACCGAATTGGAATGAAATATGTGCAATGGAGAAAAACAAAGCTGCAATCATTACATCGATTGGAAGCTTGATTTTTGAGCCAATTCTAAGCGTTGGTTCTGAGCCATAGGCAAATGGCAGCAATACAAGCGGAATAGCGCGATATAAAATCTCTTCGCCGAATCCTGAGAAGAACAACTGGAAAATATACGTATCCGCTTCATATGTGTTGATTCCAAACCCAAATATGATACCGCTGACGATTGACATTACCAGTTCATATGCCAGCCCAACCAATACCCATATAATACCCTTTTTCAGTCCGTTGATATGGTATCCAAAATCGAGATTCGTCTTCTTATGAAGAATAAGTGTTGGAATAAAAACTAACAGAAACTGGATCGTATGATGAATCATCAGATAACAATCATTTGACCAACCTTGACATCTTGCGGCGAATTGCTGCAAAAGTATCACGGTAAGCTGATAATACAGAATCTGAAAACATAGAATCGCCAATGCCGCAAAAATAAGTGCGACAGTATTATTTCTTTTTTTCATATAGTTTTCCTCTAAAACCGGAACAGATACTGCATTGAGAAGCCTTCTCTAAAGGCAGAGCGTCTCGGTTCAGGATATGCGTTTAATTATGCATTTATTTCGTCATTTCCTTAATATACCGCTTAAAGAAGATCACGGCGTCCGCCATACAGTCCACGGGAATTTTTTCATTGGTGCCGTGGGTGGCGGTGAGCAGCTTCGGCGTCAGCTTAAAGGGCGAATAGCGGTAAATATTTTCACAGATCGGCTCGTAAAGGTAGGAATCCGTGCCGCCCATGACGAGATACGGTACCACCACGTTCTTTTTATCTGTCGCAGCGGAAATATCTTCGATCGCCTTGAACGCTTTGGAATCGGTGGTAGAAATTTTTGAGGGTTCCTTGCCCTTGATGAGTTTGATCTCAATATCCTTATTTCTGACCACTTTGCGGATATGCCTTTCCACGTCGGCGACGCTTTCGCCGGGCATCATGCGGAAATTGGCGTTGACGGTCGCTTTCTGCGGCAGAACGTTGGGGGCGGGACTACCCTGCGCCATGGTAACGGCGGTGGTGGTACGCACCATGCACGCCGCAGGGGGAATGGTTGTCAGCGCACGGGCAAGCACGGGCTTCAGCACCGGAAGATTAGAGACCAGCAGCTTCACGGGCAGCTTGGCTTTTTTTGCCGCGCGGACGAACAGGTCCTCAAACAGCGGGGTGATCGACGCCTTATACTGATGATTTTCAAGATCGCGGATCACATTTGCCAGCTGCCCCAGGGCGGTATGCTTCGGCGGCTGAGAGGAATGCCCGCCCTTGCCCCGGACGGAGATCTCATAGTCCACCTGTCCTTTTTCCGCAATACCGACGCCCACGATGTCAACATCGATCAGCCCGGGAACGCTGACGGGCAGATTCGCGCCGCCTTCATCCAGCACTGCCTCCAGATGCACGCCCCGCTCGGCAAGGGTGCGACACATGTACGCTGCGCCGGATTCCTGATGCTCCATAGTCTCCTCGTTATGCCCCAGCAGCACATATACGGAGCGCTGCGGCTGATAACCGTCCTCCAACAGCGCTTCGATGGACTCCATAACCGCAATCAGATGATTTTTCATATCCAGCGCGCCTCTGCCCCAAATATATCCCTCCGCCTCAACGCCGCCGAAGGGATCGTAGCTCCAATCCTGCTCGGTGCCGGGGGTGATGGGCACAACGTCCTGATGCGCCAGCATGGCGATGGGATCCAGCGAGGGATCGCTGCCCTGCCAAAAATACATCAGGCTCGCCTTGCTGACGACTTCTTTTGACAGCGTTTTATGGAACAGCGGGTACCGCGCCTCCAAAAAAGCGTGAAACGCGTCAAACTGCGACCAATCCACCTTGCTGTGATCACGGCTGGAAATGGTCTTGATTTTAATCGCGTCGGAAAGATTCCGTTTATAACGCTCCAGAACTATATGCTCCTCCGGCAGCGGCGCGACCTCCCGTGCGTCGTCCTTTAAAGACGCCGCGCGGACGATCGTTGCTCCCAGTGCGGCGGCTGCCGCCGCGCCTGCGGTGATTTTTACAGATTTTTTCATAAATAAACACCTCGTATAAAAATAAATATTCACCTTGGATGACATCAGAAAGCGCTTTGTTGCCAATGCATCGCCCGTTAGGACGCTTCTGATTTTGTCAGCCAGCGCAGCGCGAGGGCGCCCAAACCATTAAATACGGAAACGACCAGCAAGAACAGCAGCGACCGCAGCGCCTGCCGAACGGTGACAACGGCAAAAATGCAATAGCACATATCCGCAATACTATGTTCAAAACCGCACAAAATAAACACGGTCACACTCATAAAAATACCGACGATACCGCTGATACTATCCGCATGTAATCGAAAATTTTCCACCGCCGCATACATCAGGATCCCGCAAAAAAACGCAAGGATCACCACGGAAAGATAATTCTGCGCCAGCTTCTTTTCCACCATAGCAGCCGCCGTTTCGTGCAGCGTGGGCTTGGCGATACGAACCAGCCCGGAAGTGATCAGACAGCCGATCAGATTTCCTCCCCAAATCACCGGGCAGTTCGGCTTATTTTTTGTTCCGATCACGTAGCCGATCTTGCCTGTAAACAGATTCATGCCAAAGGAGCAGATCAAAAACAGTCCAATGGAAAACAGCACTGCGCCAATGATTTTATTTTCACTGACCAGATATACCGTTGCCCCCACGCCGATCACCATACCGGCGGCAATGGCCTTTTTTAATGTTTTCCAAAGCGTCGGGGACGCGCTGTATTGTGTTTCCTGCATACTTTTCACAACCGCCTGTTATTGAGTTTTGCGGAAATCTGCCGGAGAAAGTCACCTTACATTCGGCTTCCAAAAAACGTATTATCATTATTATACAGTTGACGTATAAAAAAAGCAAGACATTCTTCCCGGCGCAAAGAAAAAACATTTTTTCGGCATAAAAGCGACATCCGGATCTATCTCCATAAAAAGATAGGTGTTGTATAACCAACTCAAAATTTGCTATTTTTGTCACAATTTTTTATGTATATTGACAACTTATTTAAAAGAGAATAAAATGTAAGTTAACAATAATTCTAAAAAGGAAGGAGGCGTTCAGAATGACAGACAGACGAATACGGAGAACCAAAAAAAATGTTTATACCGCCCTTGCATCCCTGTTGTTTGAAAAAGACATTCGTAATATTACCGTTAAAGAGCTCTGTGAAAAAGCCGACATTAACAAAAGTACCTTCTACCTGCATTTTCTGGATATATACGACTGCAAGGAAAAATGGCAAAGCGAGATCTACGAGGAAATCCTATCCTCTGTGCACGATCTGAGTTTAGAAGAGATCGTTAACTCCCCCACTGCCTATATCGATTCCATCGTAACCTATTTCAATGAAAACATAGAGTTTTATCGCAAACTCATGCGCTCCGCACTCGCCGCAGAATTCTCTTATAACCTGAAAGACAAGCTCCGTCAGCGTATCATTGCATCAAACGCACTGGAAACGGAGCGTAACCGTCGGGAAATTTCCATGGTGGCCTTTGTAATGGGTGGACTGATCGACGCATGTATCATCAACCTTACCGCGTTTGACGCTGATGATATAGGCGAGGCGTTGCAGTTCGTTGGCGAGAGCATTATTGATCTGCTTAAAGAACGCAAACTTGCGTGACCACTTGCAAATAACTATGTTAAAACGACTGCACCCAATGACGGCGCAGTCGTTTTTTATTTCATAGGAAACATATCGAAATAAAAAATATTGTAACGCCCGCCAAACCTGCCCTTCGGGCAGCGGCGATGGCGTAACCGAAAGCTTGTAGCTTCGCCGCCGAAGGCGTGCGGCGAAGCCGCTTTCTTGCCGGGGAATTGCCCGTATTAATTGCCGGCGGCGGCACGTTCATTGACGCGCAGCACTTCTTCGCCGTTTCTGTCGTGACCGCGCTTAGTCTCGGCAAGATAGATTTTTTTATTCACATCATGGCGGAAGTAGAAATAATCCGTATCGTCGGGATACAGCGCCGCCTTTATGGCTTCCTCGCCGGGGCTGCAAATGGGACCTGCCGGCAGTCCATAGCACTGATAGGTGTCATAGACTTTCTTATAGTCAATCCGCTGCTGCCCGGAAAGCACCGTATCGGGGATCGAATCGATATAATTGGACGTGGAGTCGCACTGCAAATATAAGAACTCGCCGCTGCTGCTGTACAAACGGTTATGCAAAACAGAGGAAATCAGATACATCTGCTCAGTGCCGTACGCTTCCTTTTCAATGATCGACGCCAGCGTCACGACCTGATCCAGCGTCATATTCGCGGCGGCGGCGCTTTCGGCGTACGCCTCGGTCCAGTGATTTTCAAAGTTTTTGAGAAAACGGTCGATCACGCTGGTAGCGTTTTCGCCGATGTAAAATTCATAGGTATCGGGATAGAGATATCCTTCCAGATAATAGTAACGCGCGTCCTTATTGGGAATCTCCTTCAGGAAAGCATAATCCGACGAGAAGTCCATTTCCCGCGCGGTGGCGCGCAGGCTTGCCGCTGAGCATACGCCGTTCGCCTCCAGCTTGGCAAAGATCTGCTCCATATTGTAACCCTCGGGGAAATAGAGGGTCACGGTCTCAGCGCCGGTGGCGCTCTTGCTCATGGTAACGAGCATTTTTTCCAGCCCATAACTGGGCTGCAGCTCATAAACCGAGGTCAGGTACTTGGTATCGTCGTATTTCAGCAGCTTTGCCGCCAGCTTGCAAAAGCCGCGATTCTTGATCAATCCTTTATCGGCAAGCATATTGATGACCTGATCGGTCGTCATGCTGTCGTTGACGGATACGGAGATTTTATCCGTGGAACGATACATGGGAAGAATATCCGAAATACAGCTAATGATAAATACACTGACCAACACCGCCAACGCGGCAATCATCAGCGCGACAACAAGCCGAACCGCATGCCCGAGGCGTCTTTTTTCCCGCTGTTCGGCTGTCTGCGAACTTTTTGCATGCTTCTTTTTTGACGGCGCGTTTTTTGCGCTTTGCTGCTGCACGGGCGAAACCCGTCGTCCCGCCGCTGCATCGGGATATTGATAGGCGCGTCGGTCATTTGTCTGCGCATCGGCGCCGCGATTGCCGTATACGGGACGCTCGCCGATGGGCACACCGCCCGCAGGTCTGACAGCGTCAAACTTACGCGTAGACTGATCGTCGTTTCTGAAAATATTATTATCGTTGCTGTTCAAATCTGTATCATCCTTTTCACGTGTGGCACAGAAAAACGCCTTTTTCCGTAAGCACACTGTTAAATTTTACATCATACCGCCCCCGCGGCAAGCGCGCGGCGATGCAATCCGCAAAGCAGACCCCGATAAATGTACCGGTATACGCCGCCAGGAAGCTGTCATAATACCCGCCGCCATAGCCGAGCCTGCCGCCGACGGCGTCAAATGAAAGCCCGGGAACGATACAAAAGGTATTATCAAACGCCGTCAGGCGCGCACAGCGGTCGTCCGGCTCCGGGATACCGAAGGTTCCCGCCGCCAGTCGGTCAAACGAATCGATCAGGCAGAAATGCATCTTCCGCTTACCGGTGCATTTTGGAACGGCGATCCTTTTTCCGTTTTCAAAACAGTATTCCAAAAGATGCTGCGTGGAGACCTCACTGCCAACAGAAACATATGCCAAGACGGTATCCGCGGCGGCAAAGCTGGAGGAACGCACCAGCATTTCCGTCATATGGCAGGCTTTTTTCTCCCGCAGATCGGGCGGAATGGCGTCGCGCAGCGCCTTATACTGCGCCCGCAGATGTTTTTTTAAAGGGCGAAGATCGTTCATGCGCGGTATTGCATCGTTGAAAGTACGTCGGCAGCGGCATCGGCGTCCGTCAGCGCCGCAAGGATCACGCCGCCGAATTCCAGCGCAACACCGGCGCCCTTGGCGGTAATAATATTGCCGTCGCGCACCACGCCGGTATCGGCGGGAATCTCCGCGCCGTAAAGGTCTTTTTCAAACCCGGGGAAACAGACCGCGCGTTTGCCGCGCAGCAGCTGCTTGTGACCCAGAATCGAGGGCGCGGCGCAGATTGCGCACAGCAGCTTGTCCGCCGCCTGCGCGTAATCCAAAAACTTATGCACGGCGGCGCTGTTTTCCAAATTGATCGTGCCGGGCATACCGCCGGGCAGGATCACCGCCTCCAGCGTTTCGTCGGGCTGCACGTCATCAATCCCGAAATCGCAGACAACGGTCAAACCGTGGGAGAGTTTCACGGTTTTCCCGGACACGCCGACGGTAACGACGTCGCGTTTGCCGCGTTTCAGCACATCGTAAACGGCGATCGCCTCGATCTCCTCGGCGCCATCCGCCATGAACAGATATATCATAAGAATCACCTTTAAGCACAAATATACTTTTACAGTATAGCACGATTTTCCCGTTACGACAAGACGGATTTTTCATTTTTCGATTACAATTCTATTAAAAATTTATAACAACGTAATTGCAACGCCGACGGCAATATGATAAAATATGTTTCGGAAAAAAATTTGAGAGGAAGTCGGCATCTCTATGGAACAAAAAAAATCCGCCGCCGTAATTTTAGGACTCACGGACTCCGGCGAGCGCATTCCGTCCGCCGCGGGACGCATCTCCACCCAGCCGGGGACCGCGTGCGAAATCTTTGCAAAATCCACCGACGGCGAAAAAAACGCGTCGCTGATCGGCAAGGTCACGTCCTCGGGGCATAATTCCACCATCGAGCATACAGTATTCAATTTGGCGTTTGAGAACGTTTCGGTTTTTGCCGAGCAATTTCTGATAGAGTTCCGTCTCGCGTCCTTTACGGTAAAATCCCGCCGCTATGTGGATTTCGCCGACAGCGGGTACTATATCCCGGACAGTCTGACAGGCGCGCTGCGCGAAAAATATACTGCGCACATGGACAGGCTGTTTCGGGACTATGCGCGTCTTTGCGAACTGGGCGTGCCGAAGGAGGACGCGCGGTTCGTGCTGCCCTACTGCCTGCACAGCAATTTTTACTGTACGGTAAACGCGCGGGAATTTCTGAATATGCTGACGCAGATGCTGTACGGCAGAGGCGCAAAGTACCCCGAGCTGAAAACGCTGGGAGAAAGCCTGCTGGCACAGGCAAAGAACATAACGCCCGGCATCATGACCGACTTTGAAAAACGGGCGCAGAAGAAGGCGGAACCGACGCTCCCCTTGCTTGATTTTGTCCATACTGTGCATACCGAGGAACAAAAAGTGGCGCTTCTCGGCGCGACGCCTGACGCGGCAAAGACCGTCACTGTCGCGGCGCTTACTGTCAGCGACGGCGATTTTACCGTCGGCGATGCGTTTGCCATTGCGGGACAAAAAGAAAACCGCAGAAAAATGATCCGGTACCTTTTGGACTCCCCGCGTCCGCGGGCATTGGAGAATGTCAATTATACCTATGCGGTCCGCAGGATCTCCCTTTCCTGCCTGACGCACTTTGCCCGCCACCGCATGCAGTCGATTCAGATCCCCGATCTGGCAAACGCAAAAAAGGAATTTGTATTGCCGGAGACGGTCAGACAAAGCGCGGACCGGGAAAAAATTTACACGGACTGCTTCTCGGCGACTGCGGCGCTGAAAGCGGCATTCACAGAAGCGGGCGTCGAGGCGCGCGAGCTTGTTTACCTCGCGTTAAGCGGTAACACGATCGATATTATTACCACGATGAACGCCCGGGAGCTGCTGCTGTTCTTCAAGCTGCGCTGCTGTAACCGCGCCCAGTGGGAGATTCGCGATTACGCGGACGAAATGCTGCGGCTGGCGCGGCAGGCGGAACCGGAGATTTTTCAATTCTTCGGGCCCAGCTGCTTTGTCGGCGCGTGTCCCGAGGGACGCATGTCCTGCGGCAAGCAAAAAGAAGTGCGCGAAAAATATCTTGCGCTTTGATTCCGTTGAAGGAGCGATCATTATGAGCATTGAGGACATTGTCCTGCGGCACTCCGGGCGAGGTATGGATATTCTGCGCCCGCATTTGCCGCCGGATTTTATCGAACAAACCGCCGACAAGCTGCTGGCGCTGGAGCGGAAAAATATTCTGCTGACAACGGGATTTTACGTCGCGGGCTACGCGGAGACCGACGGCCCGCCCGGCACGCTGTTTCTTGCAAAGGCGCTGCAGGCGCTCGGTTTTTCTCCCCTTATTCTGACAGACAGCTTTTGCAGGGGATTTTTTGAGGAAAGCGGGATTCCCATCCGTTATCTCGAAAAAGGCTTTGACGCGAAGGCGATTCTTGCCGATTACGCGCCGGTGTGTCTGATCTCCATCGAGCGCTGCGGCGAAAATATTCAAAACGACTATGCCAACATGCGGGACGTCAGCATCGCGGAACATACCGTAGAGATCGACAAACTCTTTGACGAAGCCCTGCGGCAAGGCGTTTACACCATCGGCATAGGCGACGGCGGCAATGAGATCGGCATGGGCAATGTCAAGGATATAATCACAACCGATCTGTCGCTGACGCCCTGCCGAACCGAGGTCACTGATCTGCTGATCGCCAGCGTCTCCAACTGGGGCGCATATGGGCTGACAGCGGCGCTTTCCGTAAAAACAGGGACAAACCTTTTTGACGATTACAAAACCGTGGACGATTATATTAAGTATATTGTATCCAAGGGCAGTGTGGACGGCGTAAACAAGACCCATGTCCCCACGGTAGACGGCTATGAACCGGCGGTGGAACAGGAAATCGTTGATCGCTTGAACGCTTACATTAAAAGTCATATTTAACAAAAAGTCCGGCGGCAAGCCGGACTTTTTCAGGTAGGAGGTTAGAGGGAGAAGGTTCGGGAAACGGCTGCGCCGTTTTGAAAAAAATTTTGATTAATCTCTTTTTATGGATCTTATTGCGATCACAAAGCCGCAAACGGAGATCAGAAGAAAAACAAGCAAGATCGCAATTTGGTCGCCGGTGAGATTCAAAAAAGACCGCACGCCCGCAAAGGGATCAATAAACTTCATAATTAAAAAACCCACCGCAGCAATCACGCCGCATATCATCAGCGCCGAACCGAAAATTGTCTTTTTCATAATAAATTCTCCTTTTATCAATTATGTACTGCCGCTTGATACGGCAGCCTGTATTTTCTATGGTAACGCAGTCGGTACAACAGCTGCGCTTTCGCGTTTTCGCAGGGGTGGTTTGCGCCCAAATATTGTATACTTTCCCGGAACATCGGCTTTTCACAAAGCTGCGCATAGCGCGCATAGGTCAGTGCGCCGCCGTTTTTTTCATTGCGGACGACGTTATAGAATACAAAATCCATATAAAACGCCGCCAGTTGACGCGCCAGATCGCCGTTAAACGCAAACAACGCCGCTGCGGTTTCATATTCCCGCGCCATACTGTCGGTATAGCCGGACATATACTTTTTACGCGTGGCGGATTCGGCATAGTCCAGCCGGTATTCATAATACGATTCCCCTACCGCCATGACCCGCCCGGCGGCGGCAATCGCCTGCATATTGAAAACCATATCCTCGCTGACGGTCATATCGGTGCGGAATTTCAGTTCCCGCTCCCGCAGAAACGGCAGAGAAAATCCCATACGCACCGAATAACACAGGTCAAAAGCGGAAAAAAGCAAAACATTGTTTGCCGCCAGTTCTTTGCCCGGCATCACCGCGTTTTTCGGATAACCGGTATGCTCCGTTCTGCCGTCTGGCAGGATCGTAATATCCGAGATCAGCACGTCGAGCCGCCGTTCCTCCATAAGCGCCAGCATGGCGTAGGGAAACGCCTGCGTGACGGTATCGTCGGCGTCAAGAAAGAACACGTACGCCCCCGCCGCTTTTGATAAACCGAAATTACGGGCGGAGGAAACGCCGCCGTTGGGCTTGTGATATACCTGTATATTTTGAAAAGTATCGAGATATGCCGCGGTTTCCGGCGCGGAACCGTCGTCCACGGCGATAATCTGAATATCCTGCCCGCAATGCTTCAAAGAAGCGAAACAGCGATCCAGCAGCGCGTTCGGCGTGTTATAAACCGGCACAATGACCGTGGCTTTTATTTCGCACATGCTTCCGCCTCCGTCTTTTCCAGCCCGAGCTTCCGTTTGACGATATGCAGCATGTTTCCCGCCGCTTTCTTAAACATGCCGAAATCGCGGCTGCGGCTGAATACGGCAAGGAAGATTCCGTTGGGCACGATACTGCACACAAGGAATTTCAACAGCAAATTTACAAGCGGGCTGAAATCGATCATGCGGCAAATTCCGAAGCAAATACCGCCCTCTGCCAGCAGCACCGTCAAAAACAGCAGATACCTGCCCAAATACTTCGACGGCTTGATATGGAAACCGTGCTTATACAGCGCCCAAGGGCTGTACCATACGTCGGTAAAGACTCTGCCCACCGCGGTCGCCAAATGGATACCGAACACGCTCCACGTGCCGCTCCAGTCGCCCCAAAGGATCGACAGCGCGATCTTGATGCCCGCCGTGACAAAGGAAATAAATCTGCCGTAATGGAAAATCCCCAGCGTCTGCATATACGCCCATACGGCGCTTTGCATGCCGACCAGGTAGAAATTGACCGCCAGAATCAGCGGGATCGACCAGTGCAGCACGTAAGCGTCACGGAAAAATACCTGCACCAGATCGGACGATACGAAGGCGATCCCCACCGTGCCCCAGCTGAACAGCCAAAAGTTGCTGAGATTAACGCAGCGGAACATCTCGTACCGCTTGGCGTCGTCCTCCAATGCGTTATGGTTGCCGATGCTGGCGGTCATACCGTCGAACACCTGCGCAAACAGCGTCGTCAGCGTGCTGATGAACAGGGTATAATTTGACGTTACGCCTGTGACGGCAAGCCCGTTAAAATAAGTAATAATGATATTATCCGTATTATTGACGATCAAGCCTGATACGCGCGTCAACAGCAGATCGCGGGTATTTCGGAACAGGGACGTTTTCGTCTCCCCGTCCAGCGGCTTTGCCTGTTTATCCGCGATATACGGATATTTTTTATACGCGATATAGTAAATGATAATATTATAAACCACAGTACCTACGGTCTGGATCGCCAGATAAGACATATAGTCCTTTGTGACGGCAAGAAAGATCATCTGAAAGATGCTTTGCAGGATCGTAATAATGTAGTTGACGCCGGTGACGATATAATTTTGCTGCGCCGCCAGCAGGAACGACCCGCGATAGCTGAAGAAATAGGCGATCACATTGTTGAACAGATATACCCCGTAGAGCAGGTAGATACTCTCGGTGATCTCGGCGGGTTTATCAACAAGACGGGGGATAAACGGCATCACCGCCACGCCCAGCGCCGCGGTCACAATGCCGATGATCCGGTACGCCCTGCCGAAAAAACGCATCAGCGAGGCGATCTTTTCGGTATCGTTTTCGGCTATGGGCTTATACAGCGCGTAAACGATGGCGATGCCGATCCCAAGCTCCGCCACGGTCAGCAGCGAAAGGATATTGGTAAAAAAGCCGTTGATGCCCAAATATTCCTTCGGCAAAAAGCGGACGAACACGACGCGGCACACAACGCCCAGCAGCGTGTTGACGACGTAGCCGCCGATCCCCACGATGATGTTGAGCATGGAATTTTCCGTCCGCGAGCGGGTCAGTACGCGGCGGTTCTGTATTGGTTCGGAAGTTTTCAAGCGAATCAGTCTTTCTGCGGTGTCAGTCTTTTTTCAGTCTTGCCGTGACGAGCCGCTGCAATTTGCGCGGCGCGCGGTAAAACAGAAGATGAATTTTATTATAAAAATCAAGATAGGGCTTATAATAGTCGGGCGCGACGGCGTTCTTTTCCCGGTAATAATTCAGCCCCTCAAACATAAAGAACTCCTGTACGCGATCCAATTTATCGTAAAGCAGCGCGTTTTTGATGATCGTACGCTCGCAGATCTCGGCGATCAGCTGCTGATTTTCCGTATGGGTCAAATTATCCGGGTGGTCCCGATAGGCGTAGAGATACGCCTCGATGGGCTGCACCTTAAACGTGGCAAAAATCCGCTGCCAGTAATCAAAGTCCTCGGCAAGAAACAGGTCGGGATTGTAGTCCCCGATGATCGCGTAGACCCGGCGGGTATACATAAAGCACGCGCCGACGATGTTCGCCCCCATGATCTTGCGCAGCTCCATATTGCGGGGCATAAACCATTCGCCGATCTTTTTTCCGTCGCTGTCGATCACATCGCAGGAGGAAAACACAAACCCCAGCTGCGGATCCTTTTCAAAGGCGGCAACCATGGTCGCAAACGCGTCGGCGTAGTAAATATTATCGTCCGACGTCCAGGTGAGATACTCGCCCGTAGACAGGGCAAACCCGCGGTTCAGGCTGCGGGGCAGCTTCATATTCTGCGGGTTTTTATAATAGAAAATACGGTCGTCCTTTTCCGCATAGGCTGCCGCGATGGCGGCTGTCGCGTCCGTTGAGCCGTCGTCAACAATGATCAGCTCCCAGTTTTCATAGGTCTGCGCGAGAATGCTCTCGATGCTCTGCGCTAAATACTCCGCGCCGTTATAGACGGGTAAAACGACCGATACTTTTTTATGCATCAAAAAACCTTCTTTCATTCCGTTTGCATCAGAATATCGGCGATCCGCCGGGAGGCGTAGCCGTCGCCGTAGGGATTGCTCGCCCTTGCCATTTTGTCATATGCCGCGGGATTGTCCAGCAGCTCCCTGCAGGTATGATAAATAGTCGCTTCCTCTGTGCCGACCAGCTTCAGCGTACCGGCTTCCACGCCCTCGGGGCGCTCGGTGGTATCGCGCATGACCAGCACGGGCTTGCCGAGAGAGGGCGCCTCCTCCTGAATGCCGCCGCTGTCGGTCAGAACAAGATAACTTCTTGCCAAAAAATTATGGAAATCCAGCACGTCCAGCGGCTCGATCAGGCGGATACGGGCATCGTCGCCGAACACCTCTTTCGCGACGGCGCGTACCGCCGGGTTCAGATGGATCGGATATACCGCCTTCACATCGGGCGTATCATCAATGATCCGCTTGATCGCGCGGAACATGGCGCGCATCGGATCGCCGAGATTCTCCCGTCGGTGGGCGGTAATCAGAATCATACGCGCGTCCGCCGCCCAATCCAGCACGTCGTGGCGGTAATCCTCCCGCACTGTCGTCCGCAGCGCGTCAATGGCGGTATTGCCGGTAACATGGATACTGTCCGCCGCCCTGCCCTCTTTTAACAAATTATGCTTTGCTTTTTCCGTAGGCGCGAAGTTGTATTTTGCGGTGATCGAGATCGCCTGCCGATTAAATTCCTCGGGATAGGGCGCGTCCAGATCATAGGTGCGCAGCCCCGCCTCCACATGCCCCACGGGGATGCGGTCGTAAAACGCCGCCAGCGCGGTCACAAAAGCGGTGGAGGTATCGCCGTGTACAAGCACAATATCCGGCTTTGCCGCCGCAAATACGGCATGGATCCCGTTCAGGATCGCGGTCGTGATGTCAAACAGCGTCTGCCGCGGCTTCATGATATTCAAATCAAAATCGGGCGTTACGTCAAACGCCTGCAGCACGCTGTCCAGCATCTCCCGATGCTGCCCTGTCACGCAGACCAGCGTTTTGACCTCCCGCCGCGTTTTCAGTTCCTTGACCAGCGGACACATTTTGATCGCCTCAGGGCGTGTGCCGAATACGACTAAAACAGTTTTCAATCCAAAATCCTCATTTCAAAATCCGATACGTAATTTATTTCGCAGCGACGCGGTCCGCGCAGGCGCGGCGGCAAACAGACGCAGCCATAACCGCTGCTTGCGCCCCACCGTTTTCCCTGCCGCGCGAACGTCGTTTTCTTTAAAATACCGAACAATCCGCTGTCTGCACGCGCCGTCGGGATCGGCGGCGGGCTCCAGCAGAAAACACTGGTATTGATAGATGCAGTTCTCCGCCAACGCTTCGCAGCATGCGGGATAAACCGCAGGCATCGCGGTTTTTAACGCATCTCTGCGTTCCCGCATCGCCTCCAGCGCGTCCAGCCGTTTTTGGGAAAATCCCACGCCCATAATGCTGTCGGAACGCTGAAAATAGTAATATCCGCAATAATCCACGGCGGCGATTTTTTGCGCCCGCAAAAAGACCCGCCATGTAAAAAATTCATCTTCATGATATTTCCCTGCGGGGAAACGCAGATCGCCGATTACATCGCGTTTATACAGCTTGTTCCATACCACCTGCCGAAAGTCCGTGTTGCGGATCAGCGCCCGCATGGCGGACTGTCGGTCGCAGACACAAACCTGCCCGGCGGCTTGTTTTTCCTCCTTCGGCGCATGGCTGAACGTATCGAATTTACACTCCGCAATATCGCAGGCATGCGCGGTGATTGCATCCAGCAGAACGCGCAGCATATTTTTTTCGATACAGTCGTCGCCGTCCACAAAGGCGATAAACTCCCCTGTCGCCGCGTCAAGCCCCGTATTCCGCGCGGCGGAAAGCCCGCCGTTCTCCTGATGGATCACCGTGATGCGAGGATCGTCTTGCGCAAGCGCGTCGCACAGGCGTCCGCTGCCGTCGGCGGAACCGTCGTCCACCAAAATAATTTGCAGATCGCGGCAGGTCTGCGCCGTGACGGAAGCCACACAGCGTTTTAAATAGTGTTCCAAATTATAAACGGGAATAATAACAGAGATCATAATTTTATTCGGAAAGGATCGCGTCCACGGTTTTTGCCGCCGAGAAGCAGTCCAGCGGATGCGACGGGGCTTGTCCCGACAGGATAACGTCGATCGCTTTCTTTATATCCTCCTTGTTATTTTCACAAAAAACATATCTGCGCAGCGGGGAAAAGTAATCCCGGATCGCCTGTTGTTCCTCCGCCGTACCGTCAAGGATAAACAGAATGGGTTTATTCGTGGCGGAATACTGGAAAATTTTCCCGGGAATCTGCCCGCCGGAGAGATTGCACAGGAACACCAGCGTTCCCGCGCTTTTTTCATAGACCGCCAATGCCGAAAGCGACAGGCGCGGGTGAACCTCGACATTTTCCGCGCTTTCAAACGGCGCGGAGGAGCTGCCGCAGATCACGGCGCGTATAGCCGCGTCCTTCGCCGCCTCATAAAAGGGACGCAGATTCCTCACCGACGGCGCATAATCCCCGAAATAACCGAACGTATGCGGATCGCCCGCCGCGCCATGCTGCGCCGTATCATAGGACGGCGTAGGCACAAAGCGCATCTTTTGCGCCGATTCCGGGAACAGCTTCTGCTGGTACATCAGCGTAACGGGGCTGACGTAAATCACGTCCTGCGCCGCCGCGCAAAGAAAACGCTCCTCCCGCAGCGCCGCGTCGGTATGAAAATCGCCCGCAAGATCGCCGTACCACGGATCCTCCCAAATCTGAATCCATTTCCCGCAGCGGACATTCCCCCGCCGCAGCAGTTCATACGCGGTGCGGTGACTGATGAACGGACAGGAGACGGAGATCATATAATCATAGGATTCGCCCGATCGAAAATGCTTCGCGTGCATATGCCACGCGTGATCCGGTCCGTAAACGCCGTACAACGCCCGCAGGCCGCCCTTCAGCTTTGCGGTCATTCCGCCGTTTGCCGACGGTTCCGACCCAACCGCAGCAGCGGGAACATTCTCATGCTGCGCGACCTGCTTCTTGATATGGGAAAGCTTTTCATACAGAGAAACGCCGTAAGCGCAGGTTTTTACGCTCCGGGGGATCGTAAGGGCGGGATCCAACGTCGCGCCGTCGTCCGCAGCGGTCAGCAGCGTCACCGTATGCCCCGCGGCAACGAACCCACGCAGATAGGCAAGATGACAGAGATTCGCAGAGGAATTGATCCGCAGCTCCCCGCCGATCACAAACAGAATCTTCACGCGCGCCCTCCTTTTACTTCCCGTTGACTTTACTGACGAGCCGGTGCGCGATCCGCACCGGGCTGACGGTCATGGTTTTATAGTCGATAACCTCGATCCCGCCCGCCGTATTATAAGTATGCACGCCGCAAATTGCTCCACGTTCACCGAAGACCGCAATATCCTTGGGCGCGATTGAAAAAATTTCTTCAAACTGCTTGTTAAAAAATTTTAACCCGCCGCCGTAAGTCTCGCGGCAATCCTGCGCCACCATTATGTCGCCGACGCAAAGCCCGCCGGGACGAGAGACGTTCAGCGCCCGCCTGTCTGAAATATCCGTCGGCGCGTGACTGCCGTCCAGCGAGATCACAAGGCACCGCTGCGGCGCGCCGTTTGCGAGTTCATAGGCGATAGCGTCCGTCGATTGCGGCAGCGGCGTGGTATCCACGTAAGACACGCCGTCGCAGATCACGCGGTACCGCTCCCAGCCATAGGGAAACTGCACGGCTTTGTATAACAACAGCTGTCCCGCCTCGGCGGTTTCGGGCAGCATATAAATACCGTCCCCGTCCGCGAAAACCAGCGGATAGGACATGTGAAACGGTTCGTGAATAATTTCCGTCCAATGCCCGAAGCGGTTCGCCCCTCGGTCAAATTCCGCGACCGCGATACAGCCTTTTCGCGTTCGGTAAGAGAAAAATTCCGCAAAAAGATACAGCCGTCCGCCGTTTTCAAACAGGAACGGATCGGCGTACCAGCCGCCAACGTTGCCCGGCGCCTTCATATAGGGTGTTTTTGTATCCGTATACCCTTGTGCGGGGCGAAATGCAATCGACCATTTTTCCGTTACAAGTCCCATAAAAATTCCTCAATCGCGCCGACGGCATGCTGTCGGTCAAACTGCTGCACGCGCGCAAATGCCCGCGCCGCGCATTGCGCCCGCAGCTGCCCGTCGGTCAGCATGGTTTTCAGCGCGTTGTAAAGCGCCTCGTCGTTATTTTCACAAATCAGCCCGCAATCGCCCACCAGCTCCCGCATACCGGGAACGTCCACCGTGACCACCGGCGTTTTGCAGAACATCGCCTCCGCCGTTACGGAGCTGAACCCCTCCCGCCGGGAGGAACATACAAAAACGTCGCACTTTGCCATGACGGCATAGGGATTTTCCTGAAATCCCGACAGCGAAAACAGATCGCCGACGTCGTATTTGCCGATTAATGCCGACAGCGCCCCAAACGCACTGCCTTCGCCTAAAATATAAAATCGGACGGGGATCCCCGCTGACCGGAGTGCGGCGCAAATCGGAATCAGCCGTTCAAAGCCCTTCACCGGCTCCAGCTTTCCCACCGCGCAGACCGACGGTAACCCGTCATTGACAAGCAGCGTCGCGTTTTCATTCGCTTTGGTTAAGATTTTCTCCCCGTCAAGGGGATTATATAGAACCGTAGCATCCGGCCCCGCCTGCCGATCGAAATCCTGCTTGACCGATTGAGACACACAGACGGCGGCGTCAAACCTTTGATAGCAGCTTTGCGCTTCCGTCAGATTCCGAAACCCCTTGACAAAAACGTCGGGCGCGGCTACGGACGTATGGATCCAGCAAACTTTTTTTGTACACTTTTTTGTACAACCCGACACAATCCGCGCCGCAACGCCCTCTAAAAAGGCGATCTCCACGTCATAGGTCTCTTTGATAAACATATCGTGCAGCTTTTCGGGAGAAAACAGCGCAAACAGTCGGCTGTTCCCGCGGAACTGCCTTTTGTATATGCAGCGGTAATGCACCGCGTCGGACAGGTCGCTTTTATTGATCCCGCAGTCAAAAATCGACAGCAGCGTTACGTCGAATTTCTCTTTATCCAGCGCGTTGACGAGATTTACAAGCACCCGTTCCGCGCCGCCGCCCATCAGATTGGGGATTACAAACAGTAATTTCTTTTTCATTTTGACAGCCTCGCGCGGTGCAGCAAACGATAAAGGAACGGCGGGCAAAGCCCCAGCAGGATCGGCTTGCAGGCGAGCAAGTACCCTTTCAGCCCCAGCTTGAAGCTGCGGGCGATCTCTTTTTTCAGCTTATATTCGTTGACGCGGTATTTCAGCTTCCGTCGCGCCGCCGCGGCGCGGTCGTCCCGCATGGCGTACAGCGGCTCCTGTAAATTATACCCCGTAAAGCCCGCCTTGTACATGCGGTACCACAAATCGTAATCCTCCACCCGCAGGCGATCCGTCCGCTCGCTGTAGCCGCCCACGCGGTTAAACGCCGCCTCGCTGAACATCGCCCCCGCATGGCAAAAGGGAGACGCATAGATCATATCCTTTTTTTTGGGCTGTTCCTTATAAAGCTTACTGCCCCAAACGCCGCCGTCGTCAAAAAAACGCATGCCGCAGCTCACGACCGCGTATTTCCCCTGTGAAATGACGGCATACTCTTTTTCAAACCGCGTAGGGTCGCAAGTATCGTCGCCGTCCATACGGGCAAAATATCTGCCCGCAGCGGCTGCGGCGCACCGATTTAGTGTTTTCGGCAAGCCGAGATTGGTTTCGTTTTGCAGAAAAACGATCCTGCTGTCCTTCGCGGCAAGCGCTTGCGCGACCTGCGAGGTATCGTCCGCCGAGCCGTCGTCACAAATAATCAACTCCCAGTCGGTAAAGGTTTGATTTTGCACGGCTTCCACCGCCGCAGCAAGGGTCGCGCCGCAATTATATGCGCCCATCAGCACCGAAACAGCAGGCATAAGCTCCTCCGATAAATTTAAATAGCTATTAAAATTTTACCATATCTTATATAAAAAATCAATAGATTCTCAAAGTGTCAAGCCGTCTTTCCAAGGCAGGAGCAAAAAATTCATAACAATACACAGAAGTATCCCCACCACCGAGGGGATTAGGATTGCCAATGCCGTATATTTTCCGCTGCCCGTCTCTTTTTTTACGGTTTTGATCGTAGTGGCGCAGGGCCAATGAAACAACGTAAAAATCATCACGCACAGGACGGTGATTTTTGTCCAGCCCAGCCCTGCCAGCAGAGGCGACAAACTCTCCACCGACGGCACCGCAGAAAGCGTGTTGCCGCCCAGATATGCCATCAGCATCACGGGTAAAATGATCTCATTTGCCGGCAGCGCGAGAAGAAAGCTCAAAAAAATAATTCCGTCGATCCCCATCAGCGTTCCCAGCGGTTCAAAAACAGCCGCCGCATGGGTGATCAGGCTTTTATCCCCCACGGAGATATTTGCAGCCAGCCAAATGAGCGCTCCCGCCGGAATCGCAGCAGTTACAGCCCTGCCTAAAACAAAAATCGTACGATCCAAAAGTGAACGGACAATGGTTTTCCCTATCTCCGGTCTCCGCAGCGGTGGAATTTCCAAGACAAAGAAGGATGGTACGCCCCTGAGAATCGTCACGGATAACAGCTTTGACACAGCGAACACACAAAGAATACTGATGACAACGCAAGCCGTAAGACTGACGGCCTCCGCCAATCCCGACCGAAACGCCGCGCCCGCAAGAACAACCGCCATGGTCATTAAAATCGGAAATCTGCCGTTGCAGGGCACCAGACTGTTAGTCAGCACCGCGATCAGCCGCTCTCTGGGAGATTCAATGATACGGCATCCCGTTACGCCCACCGCGTTGCAGCCCAGCCCCATACACATCGTCAGCGCCTGCTTGCCGCATGCCGAGCAGGCGCAAAAGGGGCGATCCAGGTCAAAAGCGATCCGGGGCAGTAAGCCGCAATCCTCCGCCAGCGTGAACAGAGGGAAAAACACTGCCATGGGGGGTAGCATCACCGCTACCACCCACGACAGGGTGCGGTAAATACCGTTCAGCAAAAAATCCGTTAGAACAGGCGGAATATTGACCTGTAAAAATACACCCGTCAGCACATTCTGCAGCCGGGTAAACAGCCGGGACAGCAGCTCCGAGGGATAATTCGCCCCCGTAATCGTCAACCAGAATAAAAACAGCAACAGGACGATCATGACCGGAAAGGCGGTGTATTTATTTGTCAACACTTTATCGATAAAGCCTTTAATATTTCGATGTGTTTTTTCCTTACAGGAAACATACTGTAAAAACAGCATATGAGAACGCGTATTGACGTCTGTTTCCTGCGGTACGCATTCCGCGTCTGTCTCCGGGAATGACAGGATCGCCTGAATAAGTCCGTCAATCCCCTGTTTTTTCCGCGCAGACAAGGCAACCACCGGTACGCCGACTGCCTTTGACAGCCCATCGATATCGATAACAACCCCCTCATGCGCCGCTTCGTCCATCATATTCAGGCATAAAATCACCCGAGGGTACAGCTTTTTGATTTCAAAAAACAACCGCAAGCCCCGCTCCGCTGCGGTGGCGGAGATAACGGTAACGACAACGTCAACGGTTTTGCCTCTTAAAAATGCTGCGGCGGCGGTCTCCTCCGCCGTGTCCGTAAATGCAGAGTAGCACCCCGGCAAATCGTAGATCACAATCTCCCTGCCGCCCCGCCTGCACCTGCCCACCGCGTTTTCCACTGTTTTCCCCGCCCAGTTGCCCGTATGCTGCTTCAATCCCGTCAGCGCGTTAAACAGCGTGCTTTTCCCCACGTTGGGATTTCCCGCAAAAGCGACCGTCACGGCAGACGCCGTATTTTTATTCACGACGCATCGCTCTCCGTTCTGATGCATTTAATTTTATCCGCGTTCTTTTTTCGCAGCGCGATCAGCACACCCTTTACCAGATACGCGGACGGATCGGAAAAAATCCCCGAACCCCGGCATTCCACCTCCGTTCCGTCGGTAAAGCCGATCGCCCGCAGTTTCGAGGCGGTAAAATCGTCAGCCGCAATGCCGCTGACCAACGCCCGCTGCCCTTTTCGCAAATCGGAAAGTCTTAATTGTTTGCCCATATCGATCCCTCCTTGTTTTTCTGTTTTCAGTATATTCCGCGCCCCTATGCGATGACAGAAGAAAATATGACGATTTTAGGCTGTTTTTTTAAAGTTGTATTGACTTACAGGCATTTTTGCATTAAAATATAACCAAAGAAATAATCCGAAAGGACGGAGATTTTATGGCAGCAAAAGAAAAAGGCAAAGGTCTTTTTAAGGAATTTAAGGAGTTTATTTCCAAGGGGAATGCCATGAGCCTTGCCATCGGTGTGATCATCGGCGGCGCGTTCCAGGCAATCGTAAATTCCCTTGTAAACGACATTATCATGCCCGTGGTCGGTCTGATCACCGGCGGCATTGATTTCTCCAACAAATTTGTACTTCTCGGTAAGGGCGCTTATGAGACCTTAGAGGAAGCAAACGCGGCGATCAACACGCTGGCGCAGGCAGAGGAAGCGGGTATCGCAACCCTGAATTACGGCAATCTGATCACAGCGATCATCAACTTCCTGATCATGGCGATCGTCATTTTCCTGATCGTAAAGGCGATTAACTCCGCAGGCAACGCGGCAAAGAGCAAGCTCGGCAAGGACGAGGCGGAGGAAGAACCCGCGCCGGAGCCCCGTCTGTGCCCCTACTGCAAGAGCGAGATCGCAGACGACGCAACCCGCTGCCCCCACTGCACTTCCGCATTGGAAGCGCATGACCACGAATAATTTACAGCGGTCGGCATACTGTTAAATAGATAACAAAAAATACGCAGGGACAGCCCAAACTTCCCTGCGTATTTGCATGACAATATCGAGAGGTGTTATGATGAAAGATGCGATCATCAGTTTTTTAAAGGGACTTTGGATCGGCGGCACTATGACCGTGCCCGGCGTCAGCGGCGGCGCCATGGCGATGATCATGGGCGTTTATGACCGGCTGATCTACTCAGTAAGCCATCTGTTTAAGGAATTTAAAAAATCCGTCATTTTTCTGATCGAGTTCGCCATCGGCGGCGTGATCGGCTTTGTACTGCTGGCGAAAGCGATCACATGGCTGTTGGAGAGCCCGACGTTCAGCGTACCGTTTCACTTTTTCTTTGTGGGCGCGATTGCGGGCGGTATCCCTATCATCTTTAAGAGCGCAAAAGTCAAAAAGTTTTCCCCTGCCTGTATTATCTGCCCCGTGATCGGCATTGTTCTGGTGGTTCTGATCTGGATGATTCCCCAAGATCTGTTCCATGTCTCTTTTGCGGACAATAAACTAAAATACTTTGCATTTCAGATTTTTGCCGGTATTCTGGCGGCAATCGCGCTGGTGATCCCCGGTATCAGCCTGACGCAAATCTTTGCTATGCTGGGCATTTACGGCGATATTATGGCGGTTGTCGGCAATATGGATATAAAAGGCATTCTCCGCTATGTGCCCCTTGGCATTGTGGCGGTGCTGGGCACTTATCTGCTTGCAAAGGCGCTGGAACCGGCGATGAAATATCACCCCACGGTAACCTACCTGTTGATTTTCGGCTTCCTGCTCGGCTCAATCCCGCAGCTGCTGTCGGATATTCATTACGGTATCGGCAGCTCGGCAGGCACATGGCTGCTGTGCGCGGTTGCCGCAGTCGCCGGATTCTTTGCCCTTTACTATATGTCAAGAGTGGAGATCAAACGCATCGAAGCCGCACAGGCGGAATAAGGTAAAAAAGCAAGCGCCTTACCTTTCGATAAGACGCGCAGATTACAAATATAACCCTCATACTAATCCTTCGGCAAGGGGCTGTTCTGAAATATTCGGAACAGCCCCTCGTTTTTTCACGGGAAATCCGGCGGAACCGAAAACGTGCAGCTTCGCCGCCGAAGCCGCTTTCCTGTCAGTCGTCGTATCCGTTGGGATTGTTTTTCTGCCAGTTCCAGGTATCGCGGCACATATCCGCAAGGTTCAGCGCAGCGACCCAGCCCAGCTCCTCCTTCGCCTTATCGGCGTTCGCGTAGCATTCCGCAATATCGCCGGGGCGGCGGTCAACGATCTTATAAGGAATGTTGATCTTGTTGACCTCCATAAAGGTATTGACAATATCCAGCACGCTGTAGCCGATGCCGGTGCCGAGATTATAAATATCCACGCCGGTTTTGCCGAGCGCGCGCGTCACCGCCTTGATATGCCCGACGGCAAGATCGACTACATGGATATAGTCGCGAACACCGGTGCCGTCCGGCGTCGGATAGTCGTTGCCGTAAACGCTGAGCATTTCCCGTTTGCCGACGGCGACCTGCGCGATATAGGGCATCAGATTATTGGGGATACCGTTGGGATTCTCGCCGATCTGCCCGCTGGGATGCGCGCCGATGGGGTTGAAGTACCGCAGCAGCTCAATGCTCCATTCGTTGTCCGCTTTATAAAGATCCTGCAAAATATTCTCTATGTAGATCTTTGTAGTGCCGTAAGGATTGGTCGCCGTGCCGACAGGCATAGTCTCCACAAACGGCACCTTGTTTTCAGAACCGTAAACCGTGGCGGAAGAGCTGAATACGATCCGCTTGCAGCCGCAGTCGCGCATCACTTCCAACAGCGCGACCGTGCCCCAAATGTTATTCTCGTAATATTCAAGGGGCTTGACGCAGGACTCGCCCACCGCTTTCAAGCCGGCAAAATGGATCACCGCATCGGGCTTTTCGGCTTCAAAAACTTTTTTCAGCCCGTCCTTATCGCGAATATCACATTCGCAGACCTTGAAATCCTTACCGGTTATTTTTTTCACCCGCGCTGCGGACTTCGGCGAGCTGTTGCAGAAATTATCGATCACAACGATTTCATAACCCGCATTCAGAAGTTCAACGCACGTGTGAGAACCGATATAACCGGTGCCGCCTGTGACAAGAATTTTGGACATTACTCTACACCTCTGGAATATATTTTACGACATAACCGCACCGCAGTTGTGCGCGACAAGGTTATTGTCATAATAAATTACGGTAAAACAGTGGGACTTGATGGACAGCCCCATGATATTCATGCGGAACACCTGCCCTGCCGTGCCGGTCAGCACCTTATTGCCGAGCCGCATCGCACTGACGTAGCCGATCTCCGGCGAGACCGCCATATCGTGCGCCAGCACCTGTATCCACTGGGCGGGATCATCGGCAAGCGCAATGGAACTGTCATAGCTCTTTATGTATTTGCGCATCAGATCAGAAGAAAACGTGGAGACATTGATCAGATCCGCGTAACCGGAATAGGTGCGCACGTCAATATCATAATAACTGGTCACGGGTCGCAGATAGGGGGACGCCGTGCCCCACACCGTAGCGGCGTCGGTGGTAACGCCGGCGGAATAGGCAAAGAACGGCGCAGAGATCAACTGCCCGTTATAGATCATATAGGTGCCGATCACCTCGGACACGGCAGCGATAACGTCGCTGCGCACACTGCTCATGGACGCGGTATACGCCATGGTATATTGATTCGGCAAACGGAAATTATGGGATTTTAACAGCGTGTAGGCTGCGACCGCCTGCGCTTTGACCGCTTCGGCATCGGTCGATTTCGTGACGCCCGCGATCTCCTGCTGTACCACGCGGCACATAAGTTCAAAGGTATCCACCTGCTCGCCGGTATGTAATGTAGATACCGCGACAGGTACGGTCTCTTTTATAAAGGACACACCCTGAAAATAATGGGCGAGAATTTGCAGATAGTTATAACCGTGACGCGCCATACCGATCGCGCCGTACTGGCTCAGTCCTACGCCGTGCCCGTAGCCGAAGGTAATAAAAACAAAGCTGTCAGGCTTGATCTCATAGGACGGGATCGCGGGATAATAAGGCTTTTCCATATAGACGTCGTCAACCGGTTGAATGATATACGTGGGTTCGGGAACCGGCGCCGTCGTAACGGAAGGCGCTGTCACCGGCAGATCGGAGGGAATCGGGATCAGTTCACTGCTTGTGGTATCGGCCGCCGATACCTGTGCGGCAGTCTGCTGCGCCACGGAATCCGTCAGGGGCTCGGTCTCTGTGACAATGATGGGCGGCTCCAGCCGCGCGGCGGTGCGCAGCGCCCGTCTGGCGTCGTCAGAACGCAGATACCCGTCCCCGTTGACGTCGCAGCGGGAAAAGACGTCGGCATCATAAATATGATCCAGCCGCGCCACAACCCGCAAAATCTGCCGCGCATCCGCAGAGGAGACCTTGCCGTTACCGTCAAAGTCGCCTTTCACAATATCTACCGCCGCCACGCCGAAGCAATAAAACACCACGACAAAGGCAACCGCAAGTACGACCGAGAGCAGCCGCATAAAAATTTTATTCTTTAACAGACGCATAGAAACAATCCCAACATTAAAACACATCAAAGTCATCAATTTCAGACTTTATAAAATACTCCGTCACTGTACAAACCAGCAGCGAGAACAGCTCTCCTGCCGCTTTTTTCAGGAAAGCCGCCATCTCCATATCGCCGGAATAGACCCGACTGACAGTTACGATATTATCATAAGAGACGGAGATATATACCACATGCTGTTCTTTACCGCGCTTTTGCAGTTTGTAAACGTTGGACATCGCGATACCCAGCTCCGTATTGCACGCCCATGCAGCGTTGCCCGCCAGCTGCGCGGTAAAATCCTGCGGGCTGCCTTTGGTCTGCCCCGCCTTCTCCTGCGAAAACTTAAAGCAGCCGCCATGCGCGCCCAATGCGATCACCGGCGTTTCGATAAATCCGCTTGTTGCGGTATCGGCGATACCGACAGATAAGTGCCGCTGATACAGCACATCTGACGCGTCCCGACACAGCTTTTGGCAGGGATCCCCACGATCCGCGGTCAGCGGCGCCCTGACGGTCAGCCATTGCATAACGTCATGCTCCACAAGGGTAAGAAACCCCGGAGCGATCGGACATAAAAGGAAATGATGCTTGCCTGCCCGGCAGGAAAAGGCAGAATGCACGCCGTCAGCAGATGGGAAAATCACGGCGTTTACGGGAAACAACGAGTAAATCTCTTTTTCCACTGCGGACAGGGAATCGGACAACAGCTCCAGCACATCTACAGAAATCTCACATTTCAGATGCAGGATCTGAAATAGCTTTTGTTTACTTTCATAAAAAACATCTGTCCCCGCAAAAAGCACCGTCAAATCACTGCTGTTCAACGACGCGGCAAAGGCGGGAAGCATCGCGTGCAGGTCGCGATAAGACTCGATCACACAAGGCCCATCGGAAAATGAACCGAATACCGCTGCGGTCTTTGCTTTTACCGCAATATTAAACAGATCGCTTTCCGCACCGCAGGAAAAAAGACGGATATGCATGGAAAACCTCCTTTGCAGGACAGAGCGGAACGAGGTCAGACAGACAAAACCGGCGCCAAAACCGCCGGCTTATTCATTGGGACGCCAGCGATACGCGTCTCTATAGGGATTGGAAAGCCCCATAACGTCATACCACTTTTGCGGGTAGCGGGGATTTTCATTGGCAACGATCTTAGAGAAATCCACATTCTCCTTCTCCCCGTCCCGTACCTGACGGGCGATGACGACCAAACGCTCATCGTCATAATTGTAATCACAGGTGATCAGGGTCAAAATCTTATCGCTCGGCAAAACATCAACGCCGGTACTGTAAAGCGAGCGCTCGTTGACCGCGTCGATATAGCCCATATAGGACTCTCTTGTATGGAAGTTGGGTACAATGATGTTGAACATATAGCCGTTATCATCGGATGCTTTATTGTTTGTCAGGAAAACCGCAAAAACCTTCCACTTGTAGTTTTTATACAGCGTGTTAAACTCGATGATCGGGGACTCCTTATATCCGTCCACGGTCTTATATTTTTCCAGCTTGGCAAAGCCCAGCCCGTCCCGCATATGATGCCCGTAGATCAGGGTATTATCGTCCAGTTCTTTAATATTGTTGCGGTAGTCCATAAAGAGACTGCCGTAACGGGTATAGACCTGCCGAAAATCATGCTTCAGATAATATTCATTGTCATCGCTCTGTACAACCTGAGAATCGATGGGCGTATTATCGATGGAGATCCAGCCGACAAAATCCTGATTTTGCGCATACAGGTCGGCATAGGCGATGTTCATCCCCTCGGGGAAATCCACGCCCGGATATTTTGCGCGAATTCCCGCCCACTTTTCAGCAAGCGCTTCCGCGTCCGAAACCTCGGTTACCACCTCGGGCGGCGACGGATTATTCTTGGACGCATTGTTATACTCGATAAAATAATCCATAAAGTACAGCGCGCAGATCAGCAGGACGACAAAAGAGACGTCCATAACGATCTTACGAATATACTCCCGCTTAGAATCGCCCGTCCACGGAATAAAAGTCTTAAAAACGCGCTGCGTCTTTGTCAGCTCTCCCGGTTTGGCGGATTTCTTCTTTGTTGTTTTTTCTTTTTTAGTTTTTTTCTTGCGATTCTCTTTCCCATCGGACACCGGAGGCAGCGTTTCCCTCTCGCCGATATTTTCAAAAGGCGCTTCTTTCGCCGCATGCGAGGAGGTGTCAGCATCATACACGACATGAACACTGGCTTGCTGCTGCTCCCGAAGGATTCGGCGACGCTCGGCAACAGACGGCTCCGCGGCGTTTGCCATACGCGCAGCGGAAGCTCTGCCTGCGGCGATCCTGCCGCTGACAGTGGTCGCGCCGTTATCGGCGTCAAAGACAATGCGGGCGCCTTTTTCGTCATATTGTTCCCGGGGACGATTGTAGGGACGGTAGCCGCTGCCGTAATCCACGGGGGGGCGGTCGCCCTCATATGCATAAGCTGATGAACCGACGTCAACGCCGTAACGGTGCGCCATTTCACTGATGGATTCGCTTTGGGCGCGGTTTCTGGAATATTCCGAAACCTCGCTGAGAATATCGGCGATCTCGGAATCGATATCACCGTCACGGCCGTAATTGCCTCTGTTTTCGCTCATCAACTTCACTTCCTTACTGTTTGGATTTATGTATCAGTACGCAGGGTACCATTTTTTCGCATCGCGGTAGGGATTGGAACCGCCAAACACGTCATAGTACAACTGCGGATACCGGGGATTCGGATTCTGTGTCGCGCCGGCAACGTCAACGTCCGTACTTTCGCCGTCACGTACCATGCGCGCCACCAGTACACATCGCGCGTCCCGGAGGGCGCCGTTGGTATCAAAGAAATAGGTGCAGGTAGACAAGGTCAGGAGCTTATCATCGGGCTGCACATCGACCGTGGTATGGATATGACTGCGCTGGTTCAGCTCATCAATATACTCCATAAAATTGTCGTTATTCATGGAAGTTGCGATATAATAGAACAGGTAATCATTATCCCCTTCACTGCTGCCGTTGGTAAGGAAGCAACCGATAACCTTCCATTTGTAATCTCTGTACAGCGTATTATATTCGATGACGGGCGCAGTTCTGTAAAAATCCACGTCCAGATATTTATGCACATCACCGAAAATATAATCGTCGTAGCTGCCGTCCTTGTCATCGTCAAAATTATGCCCGTAGATTACGGTATTCCTGCTCAAATTGACCGGATCGTCATAGGCGTCCAAAAAAACGGTGCCGTAGCGGGAATATCCTCCCCACAAGTCTTTTTTCAGATAGTATTCATTATCCCCCGCCTGATAGACGGCAGTATCCATAGAAGTATTGGGCACGGAAAGCCAGCCGACAAAATGCCGGTCCGCAGCGTAAAGCGCCTTATATTTCTCCTGCATTCCAGCGGGGAACTGCACATTTGACGGGACATTATACGTCAGCTGCGCCATGGCAGAGGTAGGATCGTACATCTCCACATTCCCTACGACGTTTCTGTTTGGAGAAACAGTATCCTGTTGTTTGTTAAAAAACAGCAGATATATCCCAAATACCGCAAGCACAAGAAATGTTACGGCAACAATGATCCAGAACGCGATCTTCCTGCGGCGGTTTTCGCTCGCGGCAGCCGCAGCGGAACGATATGCCTGCTGTGCGCCGCGGGTCGCGGGCGCGCCGGTTTTACGCTGCGGCGTGTTTGCTTTTTGCTTATCGGCGGCGTTGACCACGCGAACGATCGGTCTTTGCTCCGGCGTATTTTTTACGGGTTCTTTTTCCATAATACTTTCGCTTTCCTTATCTGGTCAGATACTCGTTCAGCAGATCAAGCGCTGTCCTGACCGCCGAACACCTGTTGTTTTCACGAATATGCTCTGTAAAATTGTTGCGCAGCTCCACGACGCGGGAATAGCCGTCGCAGGCTTTGACACAAACGTAAATCAGCCCTACCGGTTTCGCGGTGTTATCGGAATTCGGTCCCGCAATACCGGTGATCGAAACGCCGATATAAGCGCCGGAAAACTGGAGAATCCCTTGCGCCATCTGCTCCGCCGTCTGCGCGCTGACCGCGCCGTGAACCGCGAGCGTCTCATGCCGCACCCCCAAGAGCTTCTCCTTCATCTCATTGGAGTAGGTCACGCCGCCGAACGCAAACACGTCGGACGCGCCGCTGACCGCAGTCAACGCCGCCGCCAGCATGCCGCCGGTGCAGGATTCCGCAAAGGCGACGGTCATATTTTTTTCCCGCAGACGGGCAACGACTGTCTGCGCTTCGGACTCAAACATCAAATCCCCTGCCGTTCATTACGATTCAAGTTTTGCAAGAATATCCCGCGCGACGATCACGCCGGTCACAGACGCCTGCATCAGCCCGCGGGTAATCCCCGCGCCGTCGCCGATGGCGTAAAGATGCTTCACCGCAGTCTCAAAGCTGCTGTTGACGTCGATCTTGGAGGAATAGAACTTGACCTCCACGCCGTAAAGCAGCGTATTTTTGGAATAAAGACCGGGAGCGATATGATCGAAAGCGCGCAGCGCCTCGATAATGCTGGTCAGATGCCGGTGCGGCAGAACAAAGGAGAGATCGCCGGGAATGGCGGTGGTCAGCGTCGGGCGGGTGGTGGACTTTTTCAGCCGGGACGCGTCCGTCCGTCTACCCATAAGCAGATCGCCCAAGCGCTGTACGATGACCTTATCGCCGGTGAGCATGTTGCCAAGCTGCGCGATGTATCTGCCGTATTCAATGGGCTGATTAAACGGCTCGGTAAATTTTGTAGATACCAGCAGCGCGAAGTTGGTGTTCTCCGTATGGGCGTCCTCGTCCGCGTAGCTGTGCCCGTTGACGACGGCAATGCTCTTTGCAAACGAATTGTTAAAGCCCTCGTTATAATGCTCTTCGCTGACGATGCCGCCGGGATTCATACAGAACGTACGTACTTTATTTTCAAACGTGTCGGAATAATAGACCATTTTCGCCTCGTACAGGTGCTTGGTCAGGTGATCCATCACCGAATTGGGGCATTCAACGCGCACACCGATATCCACGGCATTGTTCTGAATGTTAATATTATGCTTTTTCGCAATGGCGCTGAGCCAGTCCGCGCCGCCGCGCCCGGGCGCCGCAACAACAAAATCCGACGCGACCTCGGTTGTATTTCCTTGACTGTCGGTCAATACCGCGCCGACGGCTTCCCCGCTGTCGCTGATCACGGGGTCGGCATGGGTCTTCGCCATAAAGGTAAAGCCCGCCTTCGCGTTCAGAAAATCGAACATCGCCCGCAGCACATCGTAGGAATACTCGGTGCCCATGTGACGCACGGGGCATTTTACCAAGTGAATATTATGCTTGGAGCATTCATAGGCAATCTCGTCCGCTTTTTTATCGCCCTTGCCGAACACAAGATCGGGGGCGCCGAATTTAAGATACACCGAATCGGCGTAATTTATGTATTCCCGCACAGTTTCCACGGGCAAATAGTCCGTCAGATTGCCGCCGACTTCCTCGGAAAGCGAAAGCTTCCCGTCAGAAAAAGCGCCTGCGCCCGCCCAGCCGCTCATGATATTGCAAGGGTTGCAGCGCACGCATTTTCCGTGTTTTCGCGCCGGACACGCGCGATCATAAATGCTTTTTCCCTCATCAACCACGAGAACTTTAAAATCATCAGTCTGCTTTTCATACAGCTCCAGCGCGGTAAAAATACCCGCGGGACCGGCGCCGATGATCACTGCGTCAAATTTTTCCATAATCTCCATATCCTTTTACGATTCGCCCGACCCGCAAAAGCACATGATCGGACACAGTACTGTAGTTTACAAGACAGTATACCACATGTCGCTGTGTTTTTACAAGAGTAAAATATTGCGAAAGCGTGAATTTTAGGATATTTTCAGTAAGACTTGAAAATTGCAGTTAAATAGTATATACTCATTATAAATTATGATTCCGGTGGACTCCGATTCATTAAACATAAGCAATCACAAGCCGGTAATGAATCAGAGACTGCTTTATGTGGTGAAAAATGTCAAAATTCACAAAACGCGAGCTTGCCGGTATTTTTATTCGCTGCGGCATTGCGATGATTATTTTTATTTTAGCGATTTTGAATTATGATCGGCTTTCCACGATCGATGTGGCGAAGCTCGCTTCTGTCAGTGATAACAACGGGATTCAATCGGCGATCGTACTGCTGGTCTACGCGCTGAAATCCGTTGTATTTGTGATCCCCGCGTCCCTTGTTTATGTAGCGGTGGGCGGTATGTTTTCCCATGCATGGGCGATTACGCTGAACCTGACCGGCATTCTGATCGAGCTGACCCTCACCTATTTTCTTGGCAAGCTGCTGGGGCGAAAAACCGTCGTCACGATCCTCTCTAAGTCGGAAAAAGGAAAAAAACTTTTAAAAAAGGAGCTTGGCACCAAACCGGGACTGATTTTCGGCATTCGCGCCGTGCCCGCGTTCCCCATCGATTTTGTCAGCCTGTTATATGGCGTGTCAGGGTGCGGATTTTTGAAATACCTGCTGTTTTCTTTTCTCGGCGTTTCCTGGCGGGTAATCCTGTTTACGATTCTGGGCAATGATATATTCAAATTTATTCCCATGGATAAGATCATTCTTATCGTGATCTGTTTGATTCCCGTGGGCGTAATCGCATATCTGCTGAAGAAATTTGTTTTAGATAAAAAGAGAGAGGGGCAAAGTAATGAAACAGAAGCTTAAACTACCGGCGCTGCTGCTGTGTGTGGTTTTGCTGCTGCCGCTGGCTGCCTGCGGGAAACGGCAACCAACGCCGGTATATCCGCTGGTGCTGGATACCGATGCTGCCGCGCAGCCCGCCGACGAGGACGCGGCAAACGAGCTGCCGGCAGAGCCAGTCACAGACGCCGTCGGCGTGATCGTCGCGCCGGGGGCAAAAAGTATTCGCCCCGCCAGAGCCTTAAAGGTCTATAAAAGCGCAGTCGCCCCGATCAAAAATGATACTGTCGGGTTCCGCCGCACCCAATGGCAGGATTTTAACGATATAACCACCGGTGAGCCGACGGGTATTGCAAGCCGCGTGCTGACTATCGTCTCCAAAAACGTTGTCGTACACAACTCCGCTGCGCAGGCGGCTGCCGACCCCGAGATCATTCAAAAGGGCGACGCCCCCGCGGTCATCGAGAAATTCCCGTTGTTCGGCGCGTCCGTCAGCTATACAGAGCCGGAAAATATCGATTTTATTACTGGCGCGGAATACATCAAGGGCGACGGCTGGAAGGAGTATTATCTCTACTTTGCGCCGGAACTGAATCCCATATCCGGCGGCAACGGCATGGGCAGTCTGATGTCGCCGTTTGACAGAAATAAAATTTTAGACGCGATCAAAAATTATGTTTGGAACGTCAAAACAGACACGCTCCGACTGGATTGCACCTACGCGGGCAGTTATCTGAAATTCCGTGTGGACAGCGACGGCAGGCTGCTGCAGCTGGAGCAGCACATGTACGCGCAGATCGACGCGCAGGCGGAGATGGATCTCATTATCGCGTCTACAAACTTTTTGAACGGAAAGTGCCTGTACGAAGAGCACTATACATTCTATGATTTTTCCTACTGATGTTCTGTGAGGGTTGCATTATGAAAAGACCGACCATACGACTGACTGCGGTAATGATGCTTGCAGCATTGCTGCTGACGATGTTTGCGATCCCCGCTTTTGCGGAGGGCGAAGAAACCGCAGATACCCGCAGCCTGATTATTATTTCCGACATGGGGATCCATGACACCTACCCCGAGAACTCTCAACCGGCGCTGCAGGCGGCGATCCACGCGGGCGCGGATATGCTGCGTCTGCCGATCCGAAAGACCGCCGACGGCGTTTTAATTCTCGCAGAGGACGACGATCTTTCGCGCATTTGCGATACGGATCACACGCCCATCAACGCGCTTTCTTATGCCGATATTCAGCAGCTGCGCGTCAAAGAGGGCGCAGGCGGCAATACCGCGGAGACCGAATACACCGTACCGCTGCTTACGGATACGTTGGAGACATTCGGAGAAAGAACCCTGTATCTGCTGGATTTTGACTTTGCAATCCGCGATGACGTTTATCAGGCGGTACGGGAAACCGGACTTTTGGGCAAGTGCCTGTTTGTGCTGCGCGCGTCCGCCGATAAGGCGCTCGCATGGAAAAACTCCTTTGGAAATTCCCTGCTCAACATTGTCGTATACCAAAAAACAAATGTTATTTTTAAAGCCCTGTCCACCGAAAAGAAATTGCTGAAAGATAACGGCGCGTATGTGTGGTTCGCCGCCTCAAATCCTTACGGCGTGGTTTTCGGCAAAACAGTGGCAAAGCGGTTTTCGGCATTGAGCGGCGCCATGGCGCGCATCTCCAGAAAAGATCTTTCCGGCAAGCGGCTGGATACGCCGGATTACTGGGAAAACCTCGTACAGGCAGGCTATAACATGTTCATTACCGACGACGTCGCCCGTTTGGCGGAATATCGGGAGCAAAGTCTGCTGGCGCGCAGAGATCTTCTCGTTACCATGGCATACGTTGCGGACAGCTTTACATTGCCGGAATTTAAATCCTCGACGTTCAGAAAACTGAAATTTGCCTACACCAATGCGGATACACAGGCACAGCGGCTCGCGAATAAAGCCTTTGCGGGCAAAAATGAGTGTGAAGACGCACGGTATAATCTGAAAGCCGCAGTGAACGATATACGCGCGAATTACGCGGCGCTGGAGGCAGGCAAAGCAGACTTTTCCGTAACGCCGGGCAAAATCATTACCGCAGTGCTGACCGTGGGGCTGTTCGTGCTGCTGCAGGTCTTCATTCTCAAAAAGCGCAAAAAATCAGGTCATCAATAATCCCTTCGGAGGTTGTCTATGTATATTGTACTTATGTGTATCTTTTCCGTCATCTGTCTTGCGGTCATGCCCTTTTTCCTTGTGGAGCAGCGGCACCCGTCCGTCAAGTCGCTGCTGTTGAAAATGGTCTGCGCGTCCATGTTCCTCTGTGTCGGCATTTTCGCGCTGCTGCAAGCGGGCAGAAGCCTCTATGCCCTATTCATGGTGCTGGGGCTCGTATGCTCATGGTTCGGTGATCTGTTCCTGCATATTCAGGGCAAGGCGAAGATGCCCTGCGCCGTGATCGGTGTTCTGAGCTTTCTTTCAGCGCACGTCATGTACCTGATCGCATTCAGCAATGTGATCACCATGGAGATGCATTCGTCGCTGCTCACCGTAGGAACGCTGATTTTTGTTCTTGCGATGCTGGCGATCTATACGGTCATCGTGATTTTGACCAAGACGCCGCTGAAGCTGCCGCTGATCCTGCTTTACATCTATGCGGTATTTTTAACGATCATGTGTTTCAGTGCGCTGCGACTGTCGGTCTTTTTGTTTCCGACAACGCCCATCGGCGCGATCCTGCTGGGCACAGGCGCGATCTTGTTCGTCCTTTCCGACGGCTCACTGGGCATTCTGATGTTCAATAAAAAATTAAAAAGCAATTTCCCGTTGAAAATCTTTAACATCGGCACTTATTTTGTCGGTCAGCTGATGCTTGCTGCGACAATTCTGTTTATTCGTTGAGTAACACTCCTTCGTTTCCGTCATAGTATGGCGTGTAAACGAAAGGAGGGAAACACAATGTTCAATAACAACAACGAGCTGCTTGTTCTCATCGTTCTTATTATCATTCTCGGCGGCTTCAACAATAACTGCGGTTGCAATAACAACTGCGGTTGCGGCTGCGGCATGTAAGCAATGAAGTAACGACAAAGAGAGCCGTCGGGACAGCAGTCCCGGCGGCTTATTCCATAAGTAACGGGAAGAAATTTTATGAGCAAATTTTGGATTTTCTACTTGGTTCTTATCAATCTGACCGGCGCGGCGGTGACGGCGGCAGACAAGCGCAAGGCCGTCAAGGGCAAATGGCGCGTGCCCGAAAAGACGCTGTTTCTCCTTGCGCTGCTTGGCGGCTCCCCCGCCGTTTATCTCACCATGCTGCTTGTACGGCACAAAACAAGAAAACCGGCGTTCAAATACGGAATACCGGGAATCCTGACAGTGCAGATTATTATAGTTCTGTTATATTGTATCTTCAAATTCCGCTGAGTATTCAAGCATATCTGTTTCGGTATGCGATTGACATTGCCGAGGAGGCGCTGAAGTGAACCGATCAAAAGACAAAACCTCACATCATATACAAAAACGGGTCCTGCTTACGGCGCTTTTTCTTGTAGTGATTACCGCCGTCATATCTTTCTTTACGCCGTCATTTGATTACATTGATTTTATCCGCTGTCATAAATCGCTGTATATGATTACCGAATTTTTCTATAATGACGCGCAAAAATATCATATAGAGCCATCGCAGGGCTATGTTGAATATCACTACGGCTTAGAACCGACGGAGTTTTTATGTACGGTCACGTATACGAACGCAGACAACGACAATAACAACATAAGCGTACATTTTGAGCGTCCCGAGGAAATCAGCGCCGGCATGCGCAGCATCAATCGGTGTCTGTACAGAGGGATTTCATCGATCATCGTTTACGGTGAAGAAATTCATATTCGATATTATAAAACAAGATACGGTAAATGGCGAACAGGTTATAATGCAATCGTTTATACCAAAAATTTTAAAAAACCGCAGTTGCAGACTGATCCCGAAGAGCAAGTTCCCTACTATTTTCTTCTGCCGGGGTGGTACAATGAAAAAAGCCGGCCGCTGAAATGGATACCATAAGCAAACGGCTTCGGCATATCGCCCTCCCCCGCCGGGTATCATAAGCAAAATTATTCACGACGCGGCGAATATAGCAAAAAAGCGGACGCTTCACACTTCTGTGCGGCGTCCGCTTTTGGTTCAAAGATGTTTACTGTTTTGCGCCTTTATCGAACATATCCAGCACTTTTACGCTGACCGCAAAGCAGTCGGCAATGCCGGTTTTGTTCAGGTTATCGTATGTATCGCGTCTGGTGTGATAATAATCCTCCAGCTTATGATTCAGACCGGTGATACCGGTGGAACGGAAGCCGGCTTTATTGAACGCGGCGTTATCCGTCGCGCCGCCCATGGGCGGCACCCATCCCTTGATGCAGTGAATATCCAGCGCCTGCGCCGCTTCCATAAACAGATCGGTAACATCCTTATCGGATTTTACGGTTCCGTTCAGATCACGGTAATTCGCCATCAGGTACTTGGGATCGTGAATGGTATCGTAGGAGTAGATAAATGTGGGCACATCGTCGAACTCGCCCTTATGCGCCTCTGACCACGCGAAAGAGCCGCGCAGCCCCGCCTCCTCGGAACCGGTCAGCACAACGCCGATCTCGGTATTTTCAAGCTCAATATTGGCGTCTTTCAGCGCCTTCAGGATCGCGATACCGATATAGCAGCCGGTAAGGTTGTCATTCGCGCCGTCAACGACCTTGCGGCGGTTCCATAAAAAGTACAGACCGATCCAAAACGGAACAAACAGCAATCCCCACAACGCGCATTTAATCAGCGCCGTTCCTGCGGGAATACCGGAAAATGAACCGTACTTCGCCACCGCGATGACGCCCAGCACCAAATAATAGAAGATACCCGCAAAGCCGATGATCGCGTGGGCTTCAAAACCAACGCCGCCCAGCGCGTAGTTGACGGGCCATTCCCACGCTGCGTCAGGGTGACCGTTGAAAACGATCCTTCGCTTGATCTCGCCGGAGCAATGCTTAATGGCGGTCACGTTATGACCGGTCTTTTTCTTAAAGAGGAAATCCACCGCTTTCTTGTAAAGACCGAACTGCAAAAGGGCGATCGCTGCGGCAAGCACATCAAGCACAACGGTCACGACCGGAGCAAAAAAGATGCAGGCAACGCCCAGTAATACCAGCGTTACGGAGATATAAATCCAGCCATAGAACGAACCGGGATTCTCCGAAAAGCTCTCCACCTCGACCTTTTCACAGCCGCAGTCTTTTTTCAGAACGCCCGCCATGTATTCGCACGCTTCCTTTTCACCCTCGCTGCCGGGCGCGCGTTTGCCGAGCTTCTGACAGATATGCGTGATCTCATCGATGATATAATCCGCATAATGACCTTTGGTGGCAATGATGCTTGATAAATCCATATAAAAAACTCCTTTTTGAAATTATCAGCGGCGAACAAACTGCCGACCGCTGTCATTGACAATTATCAGATGGAAATATCCATCGCAATTTTGTAATCTTCCATGTCGATATGCTTGGTCATACTCAGCGCCTCGTAGATGTCGAAATCAAGGATCTCGTCCTTCTGCATCGCGACAACGCGATTTCCGATCCCGTCTTTCAGCAGTTCCACCGCACGGTGTCCCATACGGCTGGCAACGATTCTGTCCTTCGCGGTGGGAGAACCGCCGCGCTGTACATGCCCGAGGATCGTGGCGCGGCTTTCAACGCCGGTATTATGCTGAATATACGCCGCCAGCCCCATGGAGCCGTCAATTCCCTGATCGCGCAGCTTGTCGGCGACGCCCTCTGCAACCACGATGATGAAGTGCGTTTTCCCCGTCGCCTGTGTTCTGCGCATACGATCAATAATATCCGCCTGAATATCAAACTCTCTTTCGGGAATCAGAATACAGGTCGCGCCTACGGCAATGCCGCCGGACAGCGCAAGATAACCGGCGCGTCTGCCCATGACCTCGACAACGGAACATCTGTCGTGGGACTCAGTGGTGTCCCGAATACGGTCGACCATATCCATAATGGTGCTGAGCGCCGTATCATAACCGATGGTATAATCACAGCAGGCAATATCATTATCGATGGTACCGGGCAGCCCGACGCAGGGAATGCCCTTTAACGACAGATCTCTGGCACCGCGGAAAGAACCGTCGCCGCCGATAACAACCACGCCGCTGATGTCGTTCACTTTACAGACCTCGACCGCTTTATCGATACCTTCCTCTGTTTTAAACTCGGGGCAGCGAGCGGAATACAGCATCGTACCGCCTCTGTGAATAATATCGGAAACAGAGCGGATATTCATCTCGAACATGTCGCCGTTAATCAGCCCCGTATAGCCGCGGCGAATGCCAAGCACACGCATATTGTTTTCACAGCCGGAACGGACGACCGCGCGAACGGCGGCATTCATGCCGGGCGCGTCGCCGCCGCTGGTAAGTACTGCAATTGTCTTCATAGGATAACCTCCGAAAGGAATAATAATCAATAAATGGATTCAATATATTAAACATCATTTTGCGTTAAAAGTCAAGAATTATCCCCTAAAATGATAAATTACCTTCGCTTGCGGCAATCGTACACGCCTTGTGCTCGATCGTCTCCGGGCTAGGATTTCCGCAGCCGCAAAAAATCTCCGCGTTGCAGCGCGGCGTCTGTTTTTACGGTAACGATCTCCCCTACCAACTTGGCGCTGTCAACCGTTTCCCCCGTGGAAGAAACGATCTCCCGTACGACAAAGGAATCCCCCAAACGGTCAGGAGCAACAATTTCCAGCGTATCGCCGGTTTTGAACTGATTGCGTTGCTGAATCCGGTATCCGCCCGGTACGGCGTCCTGTACCACACCGACAAATAAACAATCACTGTGATACAGCCCGTCGTTAAAATGATTTCCGGTGACCTCACCGAAATAGAAGCCCGAGGCAAAGGGACGGTGGCTGACGCTTTCCAGCTCCCGCTGCAGCAGGTCTATGTCTTCGCAGCCGTCCAACCGGCGGCGGTAAGCGTTGACGACAGAAGCCACGTAATAAGCGGTTTTCATTCTGCCCTCGATTTTAAACGACGTAACGCCCGCGTCGCGCAGCCGGTCAATAAACGCGATACAATTCAAATCATGGGAACTGAGGATCGCCGACGCGCCGTCATGCTCCTCAATCTCAAAATATTCCTCCGGACGTTTCTGCTCCACAAGGTAGTAGCTCCAGCGGCAGGGCTGGGTACACTCGCCGCGATTGCCGCTTCTGCCGTTCATAAACGAGCTGATCAGACATCTGCCGGAGTAAGACATGCACATCGCACCGTGGACAAACGCCTCCAGGTCCAGCGCTTTGGGCGTATGCGCCCGCAGCTCAGCGATTTCCTCCAGCGTCATTTCCCGCGCCAGCACGACCCGCTCCGCGCCCATATTGTAATAGACGTTTGCAGCCGCCCAGTTGCAGCAGTTCGCCTGCGTACTGATATGCACCGCCAAATCCGGCGCGTTTTTTTTAATCACGGATACCGCGCCGATGTCAGACACGATCGCCGCGTCCGCACCTGCGTCATAAAGAAACCGGGCATACTCCGCAAGAGGCTGCAGTTCCCGATTTTTCGCAAAAGAATTGACCGTGATATAGATCCTTTTTCCCTGCCCGTGCACATACGAGACGGCGTCGGCAAGCCGCCGACGGTCAAATGCCGCCTTCGTCGCGCGCAGCTGCAGCAAATCGCCGCCGATATAAACCGCGTCCGCGCCGAAACGCAGCGCCGCAGCAATACATTCCTCATCGCCCGCGGGGGCGAGCAACTCAGTGGGTGACATATTTGATTCCTCCGGAACATACAGATATGATAGCTGTATTTTATCATAAATAGTGAAAGAAAGCAATTGCAAACGGTTAAAAGATATGGTAAAATAACAGATAATTGTAATCAATCAAACTTAAGGAGATTTATATATATGAAACAAACCGTACTTGTGATGTTCGGAGGAAAATCCACCGAGCATGACGTTTCTCTTGTTTCCGCGTCAAGCGTTATACGAAACATACCGACGGATAAATATAATATTCTGACGCTGGGTATTACCAAAGACGGCAGCTGGTATCTCTATCGCGGCGATGCGAAAAACATCGAAAACGGCACATGGCAGCAAGGGGATATAAAAAAAGCGGTACTCTCACCCGATCCTGCCGACGGCGGCCTTTTGGTTTTCACTGAAAACGGCACAACAACGCGCAAGGTCGATGTGATTTTCCCCGTGCTGCATGGAAAAAACGGCGAGGACGGCACGATGCAGGGGCTGCTGGAGCTTTCGGAGATCCCCTATGTTGGCTGCGGGCACCTGTCCTCTGCGGTGACGATGGATAAAGCATTTACAAATCTGATCGCGGATTTCCACAATATCAAGCAGGCAAAATGGCTGGCAACGGATAGAACCGGCTACGACCCGTCCGTAGCGGATCAGGCGGCTGAAAAGCTGGGGTACCCGATCTTCGTAAAGCCCGCAAACGCGGGATCTTCGGTGGGAATCAGCAAAGCCCATGACCATGCGGAGCTGCTCGCCGCCATTGACAAGGCGTTTGCCGTTGACGATAAGATCGTATTTGAAGAAACTGTCGTCGGGAAAGAGATCGAATGCGCCGTGCTGGGCAACGGGGATAATTTCGCGTCGATACTCGGCGAGATCGCCCCTGCGGCGGAATTTTACGATTACGACGCAAAATACGTCAGCGACAGCCGGCTGTTCATTCCTGCGCGGCTGGAACCGACCGTTGCGCAGGCGGTACAGGAGACGGCAAAAAAAGTATATGCGTGCATGGACTGCCGTGGATTTTCCCGCGTGGATTTCTTTATCACAGCAGACAATGAGATTTATTTTAACGAGATCAACACCATTCCCGGATTTACCGGAATCAGCATGTACCCGAAACTGATGGAGGCGTCCGGGACCCCGTATCCGGCGCTGATCGACCGTCTGCTGCAGCTTGCCGTTGAAAGGAAGAAACGAAGATGACGCGGTCAGATGATAAACACAACGTCCTTGTAAAAATCGTATCCCAGCAAACCTCCGATGTCGGCGACGACACGTCGGAGGTCATCACCACCGGCTTGCTGACGCTGCTTGACGACGGGGCTTTCCGCTTGGAATATGACGAGATTTTGGGCGAGGACAGCGCGAAAATGACCTGTCGGTCCAAAATTACGGCAGGGAACGACGGTGTAATCCTGTTTGAGCGCTTCGGTCCGTATATGACAAGAATGCTCTTTGAGCCGGACAAGCGCTATACCAGCGCCTACATCACCCCTTACGGCGAGTTGAGCTTCGGCATCTATACGAAAACGGCGATCGCGGAAAGAGACGCGCTTGCCGCTGCAATCCGGCTGGAATATACCATCGACAACGGCGGTGAGCTGATCAGCAAAAACGCCATGACGATAAAAACAAAGAAACGTAAAACAGTCGCCGATTAATTACGGCGCGCAGATATTTCCCATCGAACGGCATAAGACCGTTGCGGGCATATCGACACCACTGAACTATTAAAGGAAGGATAACAATGATAAATCCGTCAGACAAGGCAAAATCACAGATCAAAAGTTTAATCACCAACGCGTTTGCGGCAGCGCAGGAAGCGGAACTGCTCCCTGCGGGCGAACCGATGCCTTTTATTGTGGAAGTACCCGCAGACAGAAGTCACGGGGATTTTTCCACCAACGCCGCCATGGCCAACGCCCGGGTGTTCCGTAAGGCGCCTGCCATGATCGCCGACGCACTGCTGAAAAGCATGAATCTCGGCGGTACGTACTTTGAAAAATGTGAGACCGCAGGACCCGGCTTTATTAATTTTACGCTGGGGAGCAAATACTACAGCGATATTCTAATTACCGCCAATGCGCAGGGCGCGGATTACGGCAAGTCGGATTTCGGCGGCGGCAAACGCGTCGTGGTGGAATTTGTATCCGCGAACCCCACCGGCCCCATGCATGTGGGCAACGCCCGGGGCGGCGCCATCGGCGATTGCCTTGCGGAAACGCTGACATGGGCGGGTTATCATACCGAGCGGGAGTTTTACGTCAACGACGCGGGCAATCAGATCGAAAAATTCGGGCTGTCCTTGGACGTCAGATACAGGCAGTTGTTTGAGGACGGCGTGGAAATGCCTGAGGATTCTTACCACGGGCAGGATATTATTGACCATGTAAAAGCATTTGCCGCGATCAACGGTGATAAATATATGTCCTGCGACGAAGCGGAGCGCAAAAAGGCGCTGGTTGCCTTTGCCCTGCCGCAGAATATCGCAGGGCTGGAGCGGGATTTGCTTTCCTACCGCATCAAGTACGACACTTGGTTTAGGGAAAGCACCCTGCATAACGACGGCTCCGTCACCGCCATTATCCGGCGGTTAAAGGACAGCGGCTATACCTATGAAAAGGACGGCGCGCTTTGGTTCAAGGCGGAACAGTTCGGCTGCGACAAGGATTTCGTCCTTGTACGCGCCAACGGCATTCCCACCTATATTGTCCCCGATATTGCGTATCATTATAACAAACTGGCGATCCGTGGGTTTGACACCGCGATCAATGTGCTGGGCGCGGATCATCACGGCTATGTTCCCCGTCTGCGCGCGGCTCTGCAGGCAATCGGCATCGATCCCCAACGCCTGCAGGTCGTGCTGATGCAGATGGTACGCCTGATCAACAAGGACGGCGAGGTCATCAAAGCCTCCAAGCGTTCCGGCAAGGCGATCACGCTGGTGACGCTGCTGGACGAGGTGCCAACCGACGCCGCCAGATTCTTCTTCAATCTGCGCGAACCCAACACCCATTGTGATTTCAACCTTGACCTTGCCGTGGAGCAAACCTCGCAGAATCCCGTCTACTACTGCCAGTACGCCCACGCGCGTATTTGCAGCATTCTTGCGAAACTCTGCCCCGGCGGTGCGGACGCGCTGACGGCGGAGGGGCTGGAGCGGCTGGAGACCGCCGAGGAACGGGAACTGATCCGCTTTATCGGCACGCTGCCCGATGAAATTATCAATTCCGCAAAGGCGATGGATCCTTCCGGCATCACCAGATACGCCCTGGAGCTGGCTTCCCTGTTCCACCGGTTCTATAACGCCTGCCGCTGCGATATTGACGATGCGGAGCTGCGCAATGCCCGGCTGTACCTGTGCAAGACAGTGAGGGATATTATGAAGAATGTGCTGGGTCTTATGAAGATCGACGCGCCGGAGAAAATGTAATGGAAAACTGGACGGAAATCAAAATTATCGTTCCCGCGGCACACACGGACGTGACCGGGGATATTGCCAACATGTGCGTGCCCTACGGCATCTATACCGAGGATTACCGCGATCTGGAGCAGGCGGCGCTGGACATTGCCCACATCGACCTGATCGACGAAGAGCTTCTGCAAAAAGACCGCACAAAATCCATTATTCACATTTATATTTCACCCGACGATAACCCGGCTGAAGCGGCGGCATTCCTTGAAGAACGTCTGCATGCGGAACATATTCCCTTTGCGATCGAGTTTGCCCTCAGAGATCGGGAGGAATGGGAAAACAACTGGAAAAAATATTTTAAGCCCGTGAAAATCGGGCAGAAACTTCTGATTCGCCCCGTATGGGAAGAGATCGCCGACGCGGAAAAGGAAAACCGCGTGGTGCTGGATCTGGAACCGGGTATTGCGTTTGGCTCCGGCACCCATGAGACCACAAGGCTGTGCCTGTCCGTGCTGGAAAAGTATATTACCCCCGGCTGCGATATGCTGGACGTGGGCTGCGGCAGCGGCATTCTTTCCGTCGCCGCGCTGCTGTTGGGCGCGAATCATGCCACGGGCGTGGATATTGACAGTCTTGCGGTCAAAACCGCAGCGGAAAACGGTGCGCGCAACGGATTTGGCGCGGATAAATACACGCTGATCCACGGCGATTTAACGGATAAAGTCAGCGGCGCCTTTGATGTGATCGCGGCGAATATCGTCGCGGACGCCATCATTGCCCTATCCGGCGGCATCAAACAATTTATGCGCGAAAACAGCGTATATATCATTTCCGGCATTATCGATAAACGGGAGTCCGATGTGCTTGCCGCGGTGAATGCGCTGGGCTTTACTGTCAAGGAACGGCACGAACAAAACGGCTGGCTGTGCTTTGTTTTGGAATTATAAATTCTGATCCGGCAGTGCAGCAGCTGAATCTGAATTTATTCTCAAAAAATTTCAAATTTTCCAAGAAAAACCGATGTGTTTCTGCACAAGAGAAGCATCGGTTTTTTGTTTTTAATGAAAATTATGAGATTATTTTGCCGTTGATAATGCGATAAAAAACAGGCATATTAAAATCGTGGAGGTGGAAAATGAAAAAAATAATTAAAATCATATGCGTTATAATGATCCTGCTCTGCTCCGTTCTTATGGGCACGGCGACTGCGGGCTATCTGCTCCTGCCGGATACGTATACAACGGTTGCGGGAACGTCTGCGGGTTCAGGGAGACTGTTCACCGTCGGCGCAGCGGAACGGGCGGTCATGGCAAACGGCGGGGACACTTACAACGGAGAATTGCAGCTTTTGGGCGCGGTACCGATAAAAACGGTGCGGGTCGCGGTGAAGGAACGGCAGACAGTGACAGTATGCGGCTCAATCTTCGGTCTGCGATTGTTTACCGAGGGCGTCAATGTGGTGGATACTGACACGGTGCAAACAGCACAGGGAGAAAAAAAGCCTGCCCTGGCAGCCGGACTGATGAAGGGCGATATTATCACGGCGGTCAACGGGAATAAAATTATGGATATTACTGACATTTCCAACGCGGTAGACGACTGTAACGGCGGAGATATTGCCTTTACCGTCCGCCGCGCGGGCAATGAATATGTTTTTTCCGTAACACCGGAGATTGATCGTGATACCGGCGGCTATAAAGTCGGGCTATGGCTGCGGGACAACGCAGCGGGCATCGGCACACTGACCTTTTACGAGCCGGAAACACGTGTTTTTGCCGGATTGGGACACGCGGTCTGCGACGCGGACACCGGGCTGCCTGTGGAAATGAGCTACGGAGAAGTACTATCCGCGCATATTAATTCCGTAAAAAAAGGATCAAGCGGCTTTGCCGGAGAAATCTCCGGCACCTTTGAAGAAAACTTGCTGGGCGGTATTTATTTAAACACCGACAGCGGTATTTTCGGCGCCCTAGACGCAGCGCCTGTGACCTACGGCGACTATGAGATCGCGTTGCCGTCTGAGATCACGGAGGGGGAAGCGGAGGTCGTCACCAGCATTGATAACGACGGTCCCAAAGCCTATTCGCTGGAGATCACCGAGGTCAACCCGACTGCGGATAACCATCGAGATATGGTGATTCGCGTGACGGACACGCGTCTGCTGGCCGCCACAGGCGGTATCGTGCAGGGCATGAGCGGCAGCCCGATCCTGCAAAACGGCAAGCTGATCGGCGCAGTGACCCACGTGCTGCTGGACGACAGCGCCACGGGCTATGCGATCTTTGCAGATACCATGTGGGATACGGCAAGCAGTCTTGCAGATGCAGAGAAAGCCGCGTAATTCAAAAACCAAAATAAACGTGCCGCAACTGAAGTTCCCCACTTGTACTGTTCGTACAAATGGGGAACTTCACGTTCGGTATAGTCTCTTTTTTATTCCGCTTTTTTAATATCAAACCAAAAACGCACGCCGTCAGGCATGTTCTCAACACCGAATTGCATACCGTGCAGCCGCTGGATCGAGGTCACGATCGCAAGCCCGAGACCGAAACGCCCTTCCGCCCGCGACATGGACTTATCCGCGCGGTAAAAGCTGTTCCAAATCATATCCAAATCTTTATCGGCAATATTTTTACCGGTATTGAAAATGCTGACGCGGTAGCCCTCGCCGGTTTCCGTCATGGAAGCGCGCAGCACACGCGCGCCGTCGATATGCGATACCCCGTTAGACAAATAATTATTGACGATCGAGCTGATCAGCATGGAATCGCCGGTCCCCAAGCAGTCTTGCGGGATATTGTTTTCATAGGTGATGGATTTTTCCATCAAAATCTCGGCGTTTCGGTCAAACCAATCCTGCACGAGCTCATAAATATCAAAGATATCGTAATTTACGATATAATCGCCGGAATCGTACTTAATAATCTCCAGCAGTTTCATAACCAACTGGTTCATACGCTCCGTTTCGCCGATGATCGTTTCCGCATACTGCTTTGCCGCCGCGGGATCAGACTCCAGCAGAAAACTCATTCCCTCCGCATAACCGCGGACAATGGCAATGGGGGTTTTCAGCTCATGGGACGCGCCGGCAATAAAATCCGTCCGCAACCGCTCCAGCATTTTTTCCTTTTCATAGTCATCCTGCAGCTTCTGATTCTTCGCTTTCAGATCATCCAACGCCACATTCAGTGATTCGCCCAATTCATTAATGCTGTCGGAAAGCAGAGCGATCTCCCGGGTTCTTGACGGCGGGCATCGCTTGGAAAAGTCCAGCCGCGACATATCGTGGGTAATGGCGCTGATGTCTTTCAGCGGCCGCGTAAAACGCTGCGAAAAGATTCTGATAACGATCACCGCAATAAAGACGACCGTCAGCGCCGTGTAGACCACAAACTGTACCGCGATCTGCGCGCTCTCGTCCATAGGTGTTTTCATCTTGAACGCCTTTGCCGTATAATCGTTATCCAACGTCATAACGTAGACGATATATTCCATTTGTATATCGGAATTATTGTCCTTTTGGAATTCAAAATGCCGCTTCAGCTTTGATCCCGCGCCGGAGGATTCCTCATTATACAGGCGGGCAAGCGACTGGTCGGTCGCTCTGCCGTATATATCCTCCGGAGAGTCTGAGGAAAATACCAAATACCCTGCGTCATCGAAAATTTCCAGCGATACGTCGTACTCCGTCTCCAGCGCGGACAGACGCGTTGCCATTTCCTCGTCTGACAGCCTCTGCGTATACATTTCGTCGATGGGCTCGGTTATATCCCACATTTTCCATGCGCTGGAAAAGATGTATACGACGTTCATCAGGCGGGAATCCACCAGCACGATCGTCGCCACGAATAACAACACGATCGCCATAACGGAAATAAACAGGCTTGTGCTGATACTGATGCGCCGACGGTGTTTCTTTTTTTCAACGCCGTCGCCGAATACGGCAGCAGCGTTTTGATTACGCTTCATGCGCGTTCGCCTCTATTTTATAACCGGTACCGTAAATGGTCTTAATATGCCGCGCGCCCCAGTCGCCCAGTTTTGTGCGCAGACGGGCAACATGGGAATCCACTGTGCGAATATCTCCGTAAAAATCATAGCCCCAAATATCATTGAGAATCTGGTCGCGGGTAAAAACTCTGTCCACCGCAGCAAGCAACTTTAAAAGAATGCTGTACTCCTTCAGCGTCAGCGAAACGGATTTTCCATCCAGCGAAACCGAATGCGCATTCTGGTCCAGCTCCAAACCGTCCAGAGAGAAAGCCACATGCCCGGCAACCGTGTTCTCCCGGCGCAGCAGTGCGGCAACGCGCTTCATCAGCACCGTCGGGCTGAAAGGCTTTGTGACATAATCGTCCGCGCCGACCTCAAAGCCCATCAATTCGTCAAACTCCTGACTTCGGGCAGTCAGCATGATTACCGGAACAGCGCTTTTTTCTCTGATCTTGCGGCAGGTCTCCCAACCGTCCATATTCGGCATCATAATATCGAGGATAAACAGCTCCGTATCCGGATTTTCCTCAAACAGAGCAAGAACTTCCTCCCCGTCACCAGCCTGTAAAGGCTCATAGCCATCGCGTACCAGGAAATCACATACAAGCTTGCGGATCAGTTCTTCATCGTCCGCAACAATGATTTTTTTCATCGTCAGCACTCCACTTATGTTCATTATTCTGTTTATATTTGCATTTTGAACTTTTTATATTTATATTATAGCATGTTTATACGCAACAGTCAAATATCAAAAATAATGAAAAAGACGGCGGAAACCTCCGCCGCCGTCACGTAAAATCAATAGGTCTTTGTGGGCTTGCCTCTGAACTCGGCAATCGCATTGTAAATGAGGTAATAGATTTTTCTGATTGCCTCGAAAACAACGCCAAAACCGGAAGAAACATTGCTTACAGTATCCGCAGGCGTCTTGCCGCCCTGAATCAGATGAATAATGTTTTCCATGAAAAAACCTCCTATTTTTTGCTGATAAACACAGCATTTGTTTATTTGTTTTGATCATATCACAGACTAATTACACAATTGCGCCTATTATATGAATAAATTATGAATAGCCGGAAACATAGATACCTCTTGACTGGTTTTACCGAAAGTGCTAAAATGATGTGTACTATATAAACATGTAAATTCATTAAGAAAGGAACCTTTATATGTCCGGACATTCCAAATGGAGCACGATCAAAAGAAAAAAGGAAAAGACCGATAACGCCAGAGCCAAGGTCTTTACCAAAATCGGCAGAGAGATCGCCGTCGCCGTTCGAGAGGGCGGCCCCGACCCTGCGGGCAACTCCAAGCTTAAGGACGTGATCGCAAAGGCAAAGGCAAATAACGTCCCCAACGATAATATTGAACGCATCATCAAAAAAGCTGCCGGAGACACCAATGCCGACAACTATGAGGAGATTATTTACGAAGGCTACGGCCCCAACGGCGTCGCGGTCGTGGTTGAAACATTGACTGACAACCGCAACCGCACCGCAGGCGACGTGCGCCACTATTTTGATAAATACGGCGGAAATATGGGACAGAGCGGCAGCGTAATGTTCATGTTTAACCGGCAGGGCGTCATTCTTATCGAGAAGGAAGACGTGGACGAAGATAAACTGATGGAGGACGCGCTGGAGGCAGGCGCTGTGGACTTTATCACAGACGGTGAAGTATTTGATATTCGTACCGAGGTCAACGATTTGACAGGCGTGCGCGAGGATCTGGAAGCCAAGGGCTATACCATCGCATCGTTCCAGCCAGAGTATGTCCCCACCACCTACACACGCATTGATGATCCGGATACCATCGTTCAGATGGGCAAAATGCTGGAGATGTTTGAGGATAACGACGACGTACAGAGCGTCTGGCACAACTGGGAGAACGAGGACGACTACGAGTAAGCCGTCTCTTTAACACGGAGAATTGAATATGAAATTTTTTCAGAACGCAGTTGACGTTTACTTTAAAATGTTCCCGGACAAGGCGTTTTCTGTGTCGTCGGTATTTTGCGAGTTCACCCTCGGAGGAAGAGAATTCAGCATCAAGTGGTACGGCGTGATCATCGCATTCGGTTTTCTGCTTGCCGTGCTTTTCGGCGGCAGAATCGCTTATACATGGAAGATCAATCTGGACAAGATGATCGATGTGCTGATCGGCGGCACGATCCTCGGCGTGATCGGCGCGCGGCTGTACTACGTCATCTTTGCATGGGATACCTATAAAAATGATCTTTTAAGCATCTTTAAGATATGGGAAGGCGGTCTTGCGATCTATGGCGGCATTATCGGCGGCATTTTAGGCGCATACATCGCATGTAAGATCCGCAAAATGAACTTTTTAAATTTGCTGGATCTTGTAGGTATGAGCCTGCTGATCGGTCAAGGCATCGGACGCTGGGGCAATTTTGCCAATCAGGAGGCGTTCGGCACCAACACGAATATGCCGTGGGGCATGTGGAGCCAAAAGATTGCCGCCGCGGTGACTCGCGACAGTGCGGCACTGGCGGCGCGCGGCATAGAAATGGATCCCGCCGGATACGTCCACCCCACATTTCTTTATGAATCGATTTGGTGCCTGCTGGGCTTTGCGCTATTGTATTTGGTTTTGAAAAAATTCCGCAAATTCAGCGGCGAGCTGTTTTTGATTTACGGCATGTGGTACGGCTTGGAGCGCATGATCGTCGAGGGATTCCGCACCGACAGCCTTTATATTGCGGCGACCAATATCCGCGTATCGCAGCTGCTGTCCGCGGTTTTGGTGCTTGCATGCCTGGTGGTTTTCTTTATCGCCATGATCCGATACACAAAAAATCCAAAACCCATTGAGGGCGTGGACTGGTTCCCGCCGGACGCTGTGCCCACGTTAAAAGAAAGAAAGATGGCAAGACTGAAAGCCGAAGCAGAAGTCAAGGCGCAGACAGCGCAGGAAACACAACAAGGCAGTGATTAAAAACGATCGGAAGAAACAAATAAAGTTTCTTCCGATCGTTTTCTCAATGAGGCGAAATCACACATGTCCCTGCAATTTCGCGAAAATTATTCGACCCGCGTTTCCGCATTTACAGCAATTGCCGAAAATGCATCCGCCGCCTGTTTCAGCCGCTGCAAGCCGTCTGCCAAGCGATCGCGCGGACAGGCAAGATTCATGCGCAAGAACCCCTGCCCTGCCCTGCCGTAGCTCCCTCCGGCAGAAAGATACAGCCCCGTTTCCCTGCGAATAAAGTCGGCAAAAGCGCGACTGTCAGCGGTAAGCGCGCGCGCATCGATCCACAACAGATACGTCGCTTCGCCATGCACGGTATGCAGGACAGGGACCTCACGGGCGATAAAGTCCTCGGCAATCCGCCGATTTTCAAATAGATAGCTACACAGCGCGTCAAGCCAGTCCGCCCCCTGCGTAAAGGCGGCGACGGTGACCGGCACAGCAAAGCTGTTGGGTTCAGCGACTTCGTCAGTATTCAACGCGCGCCATACCTTATGCCGCAGCACCGGATCCGGCACACACACCGCCGCAGTCTGCATACCGGCAAGATTAAACGTCTTGGTCGGTGCGATGCAGGTGATACTGACCGCGCGGCAATCCTCCGACGCTGCGGCAAAGGGCGTATACGCGCTGCCCGGCGACGTAATATCACAATGAATCTCATCGGAAATCACGGTCACGTGATGTTTCCGGCACAGTCTGCCGACTTCACACAGCGTTGTCCGATCCCAAATCTTTCCCACAGGATTATGCGGATTACAAAAGATCATTAACGTTGTCTGCGGATCGGAAAGCTTTGTTTCCAGATCGACAAAATCAATCTCATACACACCTTCAGTATAGCGCAACGGGCATTCCAGCGCCCGGCAGCCGTTATTGACGATGCTGTTAAAAAATATATTATAGATCGGCGTCAGCAGGACAACATTTTCATTGGGTGTTGTCAGCTTACGCACCGTGCTGGAGATAGCGGGAATAACGCCCGTGCAAAAGATCAACCACTCTTTCTCCATGGCAAAGCCGTGCCGCCGTTTCCACCAGCCGATGTACGCGTCATACCAATCGGCGGTCACGTCGCCATAGCCAAATACACCATGGGCGGTGCGTCGGTTCATCGCGTCGATGATCGCGGGCGCGGTATGAAAATCCATATCCGCCACCCACATGGGCAGCTCGTTTGCCGCCACGTCCCATTTGACAGAATCTGTTCCACGCCTGTTGACGGGCGTATCAAAATCATATTGCATAGCGGCTCCTTACCAATTGGACTTGTCAGAGGTTCTGTCAATCACATCACAGTGAATGACCGTTTTGGACGGATCGATCTTATCCCTTTCAATAATCAATTCTCCGATCGCGGGAGCGGTGATCGTCCCCGCTGCGGGATTCAGCACACTGTCGATTTTTGATGTGATCTCCGCCTCAACGGCAGCGTATTCAAACGCCAGCGTGGTGTTAATGAGCTTGCAATTTATCATCTTTAGGTTGTCGATATAGCACATACCCTGTAAACTCTCAACAGTACAATTCACCAGCGTGAGATTTTTTGCGTTCCAGCCCAGATATTCCCCGGAAATAAAGGAATCCTCTACCGTGACGTTCTCCGTGTTCCAAAATGCGTCCTTGGACAGCAGGCGGGAATTGCGTACGGTGGCGTTTTTCACACCGTCAAAGGAATAGTTGCCGTCCAGCGTCAAGCCGTCGATCAGCATATCGCTGCAATTCATGGCAAAATAATCGCCCTTGGCGGATACGTTTTTCAGCGTCACGTCCGCACAGTTCCACAGCGTCTCCGCAGCGTTGGTGAAGGTCACGTCCTCCAGCGTTAAACCCGTGCAGCGGCGGAAATTCTTCGGCGCCTGAATCACTGCGTTTTTCACCGTGATATTATCCGTATACCAAACGCCGGCGCGCGCTGTCTCAAACCACGTACAGTCCGTGGCGGCAATGTCGCAGCAGTACCAGAGCGGGTATTTCCAGCGGAACATACAGCCTGTCAGCGAAATATGTCGGCTCTCCTTCAGCGGCGATTCCCCGTTATCAAAAATACTGTCTGCTATTTTTAATTCCCGACTGCCATACAGTGCCCGTTCGCCGGATAAAAAAGCTTGCCTGATCTCTTGCATAGTAATCTCCTCATTATCTGCATTACAGCCCAATATTATACTGCAATATGCGAAAAATAGCAATCCCTTTAAGCAAAAAATACCGGCACAGCAGCAACTGTGCCGGTCAAACTGTCAATAAAGACAGCTTATCATCATATTTTTTATCGTTCTTCTCGGAAATACGAAAGCCCCAAATGCTCGGGAGGCTGCAGCTCACGCTTTTTGCGGATACTGGTAAAAATCAGCACGATAATGGTGACGATGTACGGCAGCATCTTGAACAGCTCAGAATCCCGCATCGGCAGACCGGTCACAAACTGATTGACGATGTACAAGCCGCCGAACACGATGGAACCGGGTACGCCCAGGTCGGGACGCCATACCGCGAAAATAACCAGCGCAATAGCGAGCCAGCCGCGATCGCCGAAACCCTCGTTGGACCAAACGCCGCAGGCGTAATCCATAACGTAGAACAGACCGCCCAGCCCGGCGATGATACTCCCCACACAAGTGGCAGTATATTTATATCGATTGACATTGATACCCGCCGCGTCTGCAGTTGCGGGGTTTTCCCCCACAGCGCGCAAATACAAACCTTTACGGGTCTTTCTGAGAAAATACGCGCTCACGAACGCAATGATGATGGCAAGATAGGTCATAAATCCATAGTTCAGGAAAATCTGCCCAAAAGCGCCCAGTTTATCGGCAACCGGCAAATACGCGCGGAAGAACTGACTGGTGTTGGTCAGCGCAACCGACGGGATTTCGCTGCCCGTCAGCTTTACCAGCGACGCGCCGAAGAAGTTACCGAAGCCCACACCGAAGGTCGTCAATGCAAGACCGGTAACATTTTGGTTGGCTCGCAAGGTAACGGTCAGGAAGCAATACAGCAGCCCCATCAGCAGAGAACCGAGGATCGAGGACAGCAACGGGATCAGCACCGCTAATACGGGGTTGATCGCGTCACGGCTGGGCAGCGTCTCCTCATACAGGAACGCGCCGATGACGCCGGAGATGCCGCCTGCATACATGATGCCGGGGATACCCAGATTCAAATGCCCGGATTTTTCAGTCAAAATCTCGCCCGTGGAGCCGTAAAGGATCGGGATTCCCTGCATGATCGCCTGATGGATAAAGGTGACAAGCACAGACATGGAAAACATCTTACTGCACCTCCTTATGGGAATGACGGAACTTGATCTGATAATTGATAAAAAATTCACAACCGATAATAAAGAACAGAATAATACCGGTCAAAATATCGGAAAAGGATTTGTTTAATCCAAATTTTGTAGAAATTTCATTCGCGCCGCATTGCAGGAACACCAACAGGAATGAGGTCAGCACCATAAACAGCGGGTTAAACTTCGCCAGCCAAGAAACCATGATCGCAGTAAAGCCTCTGTTATCCGCAGTGGTGGTGTTGATGGTATGGTTCGTACCGCTGACCAGCAGAAAACCCGCGATGCCGCAGACCGCGCCGGAAAGCAGCATGGTTCGGATGATGACTTTCTTAACATTGACGCCGATGTAGCGCGCCGTGTTTTGGCTTTCGCCGACCACGGCAATTTCATACCCGTGCTTGCTGTATTTGAGATAAACATACATCAGCACCGTGATCACGGCAACAATAATAATATTCAGCAGATAATCGTAATTCCCAAGCACCGGCATCCAGCCGTATTTCGTATCCTGATTGATAATACCGATCTGTCCGGAGCCTTTGCGCGCCTCCCATACCATGGAGAAATAAGAGACCAACTGGATTCCCACGTAGTTCATCATCAGGGTAAACAACGTTTCATTGGTATTCCATTTTGCCTTGAATACTGCGGGGATCATTGCCCAAATTGCGCCCGCCGCCATACTGGCAATCACCATAACAACCAGCAGCAGCGCGTTTGGCAGCTTGCCGCCCAGCACAATCATACATGCCGCCGTGGCAAGACCGCCGATGAGCACCTGTCCCTCACCGCCGATATTCCAAAATCGCATCTTAAACGCGGGCGTTACCGCTAACGAGACGCACAGCAGCATGGCTAAAGATTGGAGCAGAATCCAAATACGGCGCTGCGTCCCGAACGCGCCGGACAGCATGGTCTGATAGACCTTAATGGGATTCTGATGCGCCAGCATCATCGTTACCAGCGCGCAAACGATCAGCGCGGCGATAATGGCGAAGATACGAATGAGCCATGCCTTATACCATATAAGCCCGCTCCGCTTTACAATATGAAACAGCGGTTCGTGCACTTTTTTTTCTTTCAACGCCGTATCAGCCATTTGCCTGCACCTCCGTTCCGTAGTCTGTCTTGGTCATCAAAAGACCGATTTCTTCTTTCTTTGCGGTTCTGCCGTCCACAATACCGGTGACTTTGCCGGAATTCAACACCAAAATACGATCGCACAGTTCAATCAGCACATCAAGATCCTCACCGACAAAGATTACTGCGACGCCGTGCTCTTTTTGCTTATTCAGCAAATTATAGATCAAATACGAGGAATTAATATCCAACCCTCTGACCGGATATGCAGCCATCAGCACCTTGGGGTGGGAGGAGATTTCTCTGCCCACCAGCACCTTTTGCACATTGCCGCCGGACAATCGCCGCACCGGGGTGGTTGCGCCGGGAGTGATGACCTCAAGATCGTCAATGATCCGCTGCGCCAGATCACGTGGATCCTTTCGATTCAGGAACATGGAGTGACCGCGCCGATAGCTGCGCAGCATCATATTATCGATAATATCCATATTACCCACAAGTCCCATTCCCAGACGATCTTCCGGGACAAAGGACAGCCGCACACCCAGTTCCCGAATCTCCGTCGGGGACTTATCCCGCAGATCCACGGTTTGCATGGTTTTGGGGTCGTTATAGAGAATATCGCCGCCGCTGAGATTTTGCAGTCCGGCAATAGCCTCCAACAGTTCTTTCTGCCCGCTGCCGGCGATTCCCGCGATGCCGAGGATCTCGCCGCTGCGAGCTGTGAATGAGACGTCGTCCAGCATTTTTCTGCCCATGACGCCCTCACAACTGATATTTTTTACAATGAGCCGATCTTGCGGCGCTTTCGGCTCAGAACGTTCAATGTTAAGTGAAATTTTCTTGCCGACCATCATTTCGGTCAATTCCGATTCATTGGTCTCGGCGGTATTGACCGTCGCAATATATTCACCCTTGCGCAGCACGGATACCCGGTCAGAGATCGCCAGAACCTCGTGCAGCTTGTGGGTAATGATGATGATCGCTTTGCCGTCATCACGCATGCGGCGCAGCACCTGAAACAGCTTGTCCGTTTCCTGCGGCGTCAGCACGGCGGTAGGTTCGTCCAAAATGAGAATATCGGCGCCTCTGTACAGCACCTTGATAATTTCAACCGTCTGCTTTTCAGAAACAGACATATCATAGATTTTCTTGTCCGGTGCAAGTACAAAGCCGTAGCGCTCGCTGATCTCGCGTACCTGACTTTCCGCCGCCTTGAGATTATACTTTCCGTCACCGATGCCCAAAATAATGTTTTCGGTCGCGGAAAAAATATCGACCAGCTTAAAATGCTGGTGGATCATACCGATCTTATAATGAAACGCGTCTTTCGGCGAGCGGATCATGACCTCTGCGCCATCGATAAAAATCTGCCCTTCATCGGGATAATAAATACCCGAAATCATGTTCATGAGCGTTGTTTTGCCGCTGCCGTTTTCTCCGAGGATCGCAAGGATCTCTCCCCTGCGAACATCAAGATCCACGTTTTTATTGGCGACAACATGTCCGAATTTTTTCGTTACGCCCCTCAGCGCAATTGCGGCGGGAGTTGCATTCATAACCGTCTCACCTCAAAGAGAATGGATTAAAATAGGAAAAACACGAGGGCGGGTTTCCCCACCCCCGTGGATAAGTCGGATCAAATCGAATTAGCCGTAATTTCTGTCAAGCAGCGTAATGCCGTCGATCTCTACATCAAAGTAGGGAGCGGAACGGAACGCGCTCTCATTAAAGTAACCGTCGGTGATAACCTCGGTATCAGGCGTATAGTCAGCATCTGTATCAACATCAGCAAGATAGCTGTCAATAGCTTCGCCGTTAACGGTAAAGGTTGCGGTGTCGAATACGTGCAGTTCGCCGGATTCCAGCTTTGCCTTTGCAGCCTCGATCGCTTCCGCGGTGCCGGGAGCGGCAACAGCCTCGTTGATGTCAGTCAGAACGACGGAACCGGTCGCAAGATCGCCGGTCCAATCCTTATCGATCTCAGTGCCGTTTACAACGGAGTTGATAAGATAGACGAAATAGGGCGTCCAGTCGATTCTGGAGGAAACGATGAAGGTGTTGGGGCAAGCCGCGATGGTGCTGCCGTTGTAGGAAACGTTGGGAACACCCGCGGTCTCACAAGCGGTGGGAGCGCCCATGGAGTCGGCATGCTGGGAGATCAGCTTGCAACCGTCAGCAATCAGCTTGTTCGCGCCTTCCTTCTCAGCGGTCTCATCATACCAGGAACCGGTGAAGGTAACTTCCATCGTCGCGGTCGGGCAAACAGAGCGAACGCCGAGGAAGAAAGAGGTGTAACCGGACATAACCTCAGCATAGGTGAACGCGCCGACATAACCGATCTTCGCCTCGTCTGCGGTAAACTCGCCTGCATCGATCATCTCATTGAGCTTAAGACCTGCGGCGATACCGGCAAGGTATCTGCCCTCATAAATGGAAGCGAACGCGTTGTGGAAGTTATCAAGACCTTCCGTGTGCGCCTTTGTACCGGTCGCATGCGCATACACAACGTCGGGATGATTCTTCGCGGACTCAATAAGGAAATCCTCATGACCGAAAGAATCGGCGAAAATGATGTTACAGCCCTGATCAACAAGATCCTCGGCAGTATCATAGCAAGCCTGATCCTCGTTGATGTTGGTCTTGAGAATGATCTGGTCATCGCTCAGACCCAGCTGGGCAGCAGCGGCTTTCGCAGCATTGATAAAATTGAGGTCATAGGTGGAGTTTTCATCATGCAGGAAGATGAAGCCAACCTTGAGATCCTCGAGTGCAACGCCGGCGGCGACGGGCGTTTCCGCAGCGCCGGTGGTCGGCTCGGCAGAATCGAGGGGCTTCTTGTCGCCGCAAGCGGCAAACGCAAGAAGCATTGCAACTGCGAGAAGAACAGCAATTACTTTTTTCATTGTTTGATTTCTCCTACTTTTAAAATTTATATGTTAACTTAAACATATACATTATGAATACGCGTTCCCGGGGGAATATTTATATCTTGTTCACTCAATGTTAACACTTTAGCACACAGCACAGGGAATGTCAACAAAATTCGACCGCAAAAAATATCTTTGTCGAAATGAACAATTACGAAAAACTTTCATCGGGCGACTTTGCAAATTTTTAACACGACGCAGATAAAATGATGACAAAAAAGTTACAAAAGCACCAAAAACAGGAACCGCAGCACACGCGATTCCTGTTTATAATTATCCTCTGTTACCGTTGCCTCTGCGGCTGCTGCGCACCTCGGAGCCGCGCTTCAACTCGCTCATTTTCTCCTCACTGGTCTTTTTAAACGCGGCAAGCATATCCTCAAAAGACATATTGCTGCTGTCGGTCTGCTTAACGCCCTGCCATACAGGCGGATGGGCATTGCGATGTCCTCTGCGGGAATTGTTACCGCGCACGGGCGCGGCAGACGGCTCTTTCGGAGCTGCCTGTTTGATCGAAAGGCTGATTTTGCCCTTGTCGTTTTCACCGAGCACTTTTACTTTCACATCTTGACCGACGGTCAGAAACTCATTGATGTCGTTGACATACGCCGATGCGACCTCGGAGATATGTACCATGCCCGTCTCCCCCGTGGGAAGCTTGACAAACGCACCGAATGCCTTAATACCCGTGACCTTGCCGTCAACAACAGCGCCGATTTCTACCTGCATATAAGTATGCCTGCCTCCTGCTCCGCCTGATATGCGGAAAATAAAATATTAATCAAATCAAGGCGTAACTACATAAACACGTTCGTCGGGATACACGTAACCGTACTTTTCCCGCGCCGCTTTCTCGAGGTTGGCGGCGTCAGCACCCTTGGAGAGACGGTTCTGCTTTTCAGCGTTCAGCGCGCAGATGCTTTCGTATTCGACCTGCAATCTGTTCAGCTCCGCCTGCTTAGTGTTTATTTTGGATTGCGCAATGAAGCAATTAACTGCAAAGACACAGACCGCGCATAAAATGGCGGCAATTAAAAGTCGGCTCCTGAAAATACGTCTTTTTTTCATCAGAAGTGGCTCTCTTCTTTCTTCGGTTTTTTATGAGGGAAAACCTTACTGTAAAATCTGTATTTATTATACAACAGTTTTTTTATATTTTGCAATAGGTATTTGAAAAATTTTGCAATTTTTTTGACAGGAAATGCCAGGATTTTACATATTTTTTCACAGACAAACATCACCGCTCTGACAGGCAGGGAGAATACACGAAAAACTACGTGATAACACCGTTTCAGCCCACGGACGATTCTGCCCGTCATGCGCCGAATAAAGCTGTCAAACGTGAAATAATATACAGAGAATCCCGTTACCGCGCCGATGAGCATATACAAGTGCAGCTCACCGTAGCTGACGGCGAGGCAGGTGCTGTAGACAGCAGCGCCGAATAGGACAGCATACAAACAATCGCATATATACAGCAGCGGCCGCCCCGCGGATACCGATAAACGGATAAACCGCAGCAGATCATATACGACGCCCAGCAAAAAGCCGAGACCGAGGAAGTAAAACAGACATCGAAGCTGCGTATAAAGCGGAAACCCGTACATCGATCAGCGGAACATACGGCTCCAGAAGCCGCCGCTTTCTTCGGGCAAATCTGCATAAGCAAGCTCGGTGATGCTGCCCTCAATCATCAACTCGCCGGTGTCTACGCTCATTTTTAAGATCTTCAGCCCCGCGCCGCGCACCGTAAGATCGCCAAGATCGGTTTTTGCCGTGACCGTCTCGTCGTCGTAGCCCGCAATATCTTTCACACCCTCCACGGTCAGGCGTTTTCTGTCCTCCAGCACGATGCTGTTCGGCACGGCTGTCTGCATACCCTCTGTCATCAATTATCAATCCTCACTGATAGATTTTCGGCATTCACCGTAATAATATCTATGCAGCGTCGGACAAAAAAATAACGCCCGTGCAGCGACAGGCGAAAATGAAAATGCAACAGAAAAAGCCACGGGAATGATATTGGGGAATATCATATCCCGCGGACTGCTCTATTCGTTTTCTGTCAGACAGCTCTGGTGACCTTGCCGGAGCGCAGGCAGCGTGTGCAAACATTGATTCTCTTGGGAGAACCGTTTACGATAGCCTTAACCTTAACGACATTGGGCTTCCATGTTCTGTTGGAGCGTCTGTGTGAATGGGATACCTTAATACCAAAAGTAACGCCCTTTCCGCATACATCACATTTTGCCATGCGGAGCACCTCCTTTGACACAGTTAAAAATTGCATATGCTATGATAACAGAAACCGCCAAAAAAAGCAAGTACTTTTTTAAACTTTTTTACAATGAGCAAAATCCTGCAATTTTTTTTGTAAAAATACTTGCATTTTCGTCAGAAAGTGATATAATCATATCAAACATTTGTTCATACGCATTTTAATATATGCAATATATTGATTTTTTCTTTTGGATATTGTAATATATTGAATGAAAAAGAACGCAACGGAAAGGACATGGATCATGGCAGAGGATAAGACCAAAAACAAAGGCAAAAATAAAGGGAATGAGGATAAAGAACAAACAAAAGAAAAAGCGCTCAGCACCGCGATCGCGCAGTTGGAAAAACGATTTGGCGCGGGCACGATCATGCGGCTGGGGCAAAATTCATCTTTGAACGTTGAAGCAATCTCCACCGGTTCTATTTCTTTGGATGCGGCGACCGGTATCGGCGGACTGCCCAAGGGCAGAATCATCGAGATTTACGGACCGGAATCCTCCGGCAAGACCACCCTTGCCCTGCATGTTGTGGCGGAGGCGCAGAAAAAAGGCGGCGACGCCGCATTTATTGACGCGGAGCATGCCCTCGACCCCGTGTATGCGGCGAAACTGGGCGTTGACATCGATTCTCTTTTGGTCTCCCAGCCCGACAGCGGCGAACAGGGCTTGGAAATCGCAGAGGGGCTGACCCGCTCCGGCGCGCTGGACGTTATTGTTGTCGACTCCGTTGCGGCGCTTGTTCCACGCTCCGAGATCGAGGGCGAGATGGGCGAGAGCCACGTCGGGCAGCACGCGCGACTGATGTCACAGGCGCTCAGAAAGCTGGCGGGCGCTGTGGCGCGCTCCAACACCATCATCATTTTTATCAACCAGCTGCGCGAAAAGATCGGCGTCATGTACGGAAATCCCGAAACGACGACCGGCGGCAGAGCGCTGAAGTTCTATGCCTCCGTACGTATCGATATACGCAAAGCAGAGCTGCTGAAAAACTCCGCAGGTGAATTTATCGGCTCCCATACAAAGGCAAAAATCGTAAAAAATAAGGTTGCGCCGCCGTTTAAAACTGCGGAATTTGATATCATGTACGGCGAGGGTATTTCCAAGACCGGTGAGATCGTAGACATGGGCGCGGAATTTGAGATTATCAAAAAAAGCGGCGCATGGTATTCCTATAAAGGGGAACGCCTCGGTCAGGGCAGAGACAATACCAAGCAGTACTTACGCGACCACCCCGATCTTATGGGCGAGATTGAGGTACAGGTGCGCGACGAGCTAAAACGCAGATCCGCCGCAGAGCTGCCCGTCAAGAAGGACGCGAACGCGGATACGCCCGCCGAAGCGCCCGAGACGCCGAAGCCCGCCGCGCGAAAGTCCGACGCGATCACGCAGGCAGAGGCAAAAGCGATGCTGGACATTACCGTTGACGACGACGAATAAGTATGATTATCACCACGGAACAGACCAAGCACGGCAAAATCTCCGTTTATGCGGACGGGGAATTGGCGCTGCTGACCGACGCAGCCTTTTGGTACTCGCTGGGCATTTACGACGAGGACGATCTCCCGCAGGAACGCATTGAGGAAATCATCGCTGAGGATGAGCGGCGCAAATGCTGCGCCGCAGCGTATAAATTTCTTTCCGTACGGGCGTATTCCGAGCGGGATACCCGCCGCAAGCTGGCGGCGAAATACAGCGCGGACGCCATCGATTACGCAGTCGAACGGGCAACGGAGCTGGGGCTGATCGACGACGAGGAACTGGCGCAGACGCTGGCGGAGGATTACTTAAGGTTGCGGCATTACGCGCCCGAGCGCATTCGGCTGGAGCTGCAAAAAAAAGGCATTGACAGAAACGCCGCGCAGGCAGCGGCGGCGCTTTTGGCGTTCGACGCGCGGGAAGAAATTCAATATTTATTGGAGACAAAATTCAGGCACAGCCTCGGCGACGATACGGGGATCCGGCGCACCGCCGCCGCCCTGTCCCGCATGGGGTACACATACAGTGAGATACGCAGCGCGCTCAGCGACGTCGTATCCGACGAGGTGTTTACAGATGAGTAAAATCGGTTTTATCTCTCTCGGCTGCCCGAAAAATCAGGTAGACGGGGAAAGAATGCTCGCGAAGCTGGGCTTTGAGGGCTTTGAGATCGGCGACGATCTTGACGGCGCGGACGTTGTGATCGTCAACACCTGCGCATTTATCGAGGAGGCGAAAAAGGAAGCTATCGAAAATATCCTGGACGTGGTCTCCATGAAGGAGGACGGCATGGTGGGCAAGATCGTTGTCACCGGCTGTCTGGCGCAGCGCTATAAAGAGGAGCTGATGCAGGAGATTCCCGAGGTGGACGCTGTCTGCGGGATCGGCGCCAACGGCGATATTGTACAGATCGTTAATACCCTGTTACAGACCGAGGAAAAGGCGGAGGTCTTCCCTAACAAGACCCTGCTGCCCGAGACCGGCGACCGTATGCTGACAACACCCTCCCACTGGGCGTATTTAAAGATCGCGGAGGGCTGCTCCAACGGCTGCAGCTATTGCATTATCCCAAAGCTGCGCGGTCCGTACCGCAGCCGTCCGCAGGACGATATACTGTATGAAGCAAAAAAGCTTGCCGCCGGGGGCGTAAAAGAACTGATTCTCGTGGCGCAGGATACCGCGCGTTACGGCGAGGATCTGACGGGCAAGCCGCAGCTGGCGGCGCTGATACGGGAGCTGGCGAAGCTGGACGGCATACGCTGGATCCGGCTGCTGTACTGCTATCCCGAGCGCATTACCGACGAGCTTTTAGAGCTGATGGCGACGGAGCCGAAGCTGCTGCATTATTTGGATATCCCGTTCCAGCATGCGGACGAAACCGTGCTGAAAGCCATGGGCAGACCGGGCAGCGGCAAGGAATATTTGGAATTTATAAAAAAGATTCGGCGTTGGGTGCCCGACGTTACGATCAGGACCAGTCTGATCGCGGGGTTCCCCGGCGAGACGGAGGAGCAGTTCAACGCGCTGTCGGAATTTGTAAAGGAGGCAAAATTCGACCGTATGGGCTGTTTCGCCTACTCACAGGAGGAGGGCACGCTTGCCTGCAACCTGCCCAATCAATTGGACGAGCAGACCAAGATAGATCGCGCCGACATCATCAACCAGCAACAGGCGATCATTACGGAGATGTCCTCCGCCGACAAGATCGGCACCTATCAGGACGTGATCGTAGAGGGCTACGACAGCTATACCGACAGCTATATCGGCAGAAGCACCGCCGACGCGCCGGAGATCGACCGGGACGTCAAATTCACGACCCGTAAAACCTTTGACGACGGCGACATCGTCAGCGTTTATATCTTTGACGAGATCGACGGCGACCTGCTGGGCGAGGTTCTGTAACCTGCCGCAAAGAAATCAACGATATAACATAAAAGCATTGACAAGGAAACACAGCTTGTCAATGCTTTTTCTATATAACACAAGAAATGCTCCGCGCACAAATGTATTTTTTACTTATATTCAGCGTACGCAAAAAACGGCTTGTCGGCGGTAGCGATCCCCCACCGCTGCCGCCGACAAAATGACGCAAATCTTTTTTCAAATCCCCTTGTTCCTTTGAAAGCGCAACCATTGCGCCCGAATTTACATGCATGACGCCGGTCCGCGCCTGCTTTTCTCAGGCGGTAAAGAACTTCTCCGGCAGCGCTTCCAGATGCGCCGCAGCGCGGAGCAGAAGCCGCGCGTCTTTGGAATTGACTGTACCGTCGCCGTTGACATCACCGACTGTTTTCTGGAAATCGGACAGCGTATCCAGCCGCGCGGCAGCACGCAGGGCAAGTCTCGCGTCAACGGAGTTTACCCTGCCGTCGCCGTTCAGATCGCCCAGCGCGTATGCGGTACCGAGGATAAACCCGCCCGTCTTGGCGCCTTCGATCAGCTCCACGGTGATCCCGTTCTTTTCCGCATATTCGTACGCGGCGGAGTTCTTAACACAGGCGAGAGTAAAACCGTCGATAGGCACATATTCAAACCATAAGCCGTATTCGTCCGGTTCCTCTCGATAATCGACCTGCCGCATACCGACAGCATACGCGCCGATCTCTTTCACCGTCTCGGGCACAATCAGTTTTGTAAGACCGGTATCCTCAAACGCCTCGACGCCGATACGCTCGACACTGTCGGGGATCGTAATCGCTGTCAGCGCCCGACAGTGTCGGAACGCATAGTCTCCGATCTCAGTAACACCGGCGGGAATGTTCACCGATTCAAGAGCAAAACACTGATCGAATAACGACGCACCCAGCTTTTTCAAGGAACGTGATAATGTAACGCGCTCCAGCTTACCGCATTCAAAAAAGGCAAAGTTGTCCAGCAAGCGTACACTGTCAGGAAGGGAAATTTCCGTCAAATCGCTGCAGTCCATAAATGCATTTTTACCGATACTGATTAAAGAAACAGGAAAATGAACCGTCTTAAAATCCGCACAGCCGGAAAAAGCATTTGCGGCAATCACGCGGGTACCGTCTTTGACGGTATAGGACCGCGCAAAAGGCGTGCCGTCGCTCGTCGCCGGCATACCGCGCACATACAGCAACACCCCGTCGCAGTAAAGGGAACCGTCTGTCCAATTGCGTTCATTGTATGTATAACCCGTACCGGTGAATGCGGACATGCCGACATTCTCCACACTGTCGGGAATATGAAGCGACATCAGTTTTTCACAATATTGAAACGCTCCATCGCCAATGCTTATAACGCCGTCGGGAATTTCGACGGATTCCAGCAAAAAGCAACGATTAAAGACGTTTGTCTCCAGCACTGTCACACCCGTCGGGATATTTGCCCGCACAAGTCCCTCACATTCCGCAAACGCCGAAACGCCGAGCCGTGTCACCGTGTCCGCCAGTTGAACACTGACAATACTTTTCTGCTGATAAAACGCATAGGCGCCAACGCCGGTAATGCCGTCCGCAACAACAACAGCGGAAATCTCCCTATCGCTCCACGGGGCAGGCGCGTCAAAGTTATAATCTTCCATATCGCCGGTGCCGCTGATCGTCAACGTCCCGTCCGCCGCCAGCGTCCAATTCGCGTTCTCGCCGCATTTACCGCTTTCGTCCGTGGCAAATACCTGCATCGGCAACAGAAGTATCAGTATCAGCACAGCAAGCACGATCCCGATCTGCTTTCTTTTCATCATTAAAGACCTCCTGAGTTTACACTTTTGCATCGGTATTCAAAAAAAACAGAACCGGCAAAAGATTTGATCTGAGTATAACATATTTCCCGCAATTTTGCACTGTTTTTGTCTGAACGGCATGTTTTTTCGTCTGAACGGTCAAAAAAGGACTGTTTTGACAGCACTTTTTGCTTTTCCGGGAAACTTCTCCGTTTCCCGGAAAAGCAAAAAAATTAAACGCCCGCCGAATCTGCCCTTCGGGCAGCGGCGATGGCGTAATCGAAAGCTTATAGCTTCGCCGCCGAAGGCGTGCGGCGAAGCCGCTTTCTTAAACCAAATTATTCTTCCGCTAAAATCTTTTCGGTCAGTTCGCCCAGCTTGACAGGATTGGCTCTACCGCCGGTGACCTTCATCACCTGTCCCACGATCGCTTTTGCCGCGGCTTTTTTGCCCTTTTTATAGTCCGCAACGCTCTTTGGATTGGCAGCGACGGCGTTTCTGATCTCGCTTTCGAGCAAAGCCGCATCATTGATCTGCGCAAGCTGTTCCGCTTCAACAACCGCCGCAGGATCGACGTCATCGTTCCAAAGCCTGACGAGCAATTTCTTCGCAGTGGAGCTGTTGATCACGTCGCGACCGTTCAAATCGCAGAGCGCCGCCATCTTTTCCGCAGAGATCGGGCAGACAAATTCCTCGCTGTCCGTCAGCCGCAGCAGCTCACTGAGCAGCATATTCGCCGCAAGTTTTGGGAATTTCGTTCTTCCGGCGACGGTCTCGAACCAGTCCGCCATGGCGCGGTCGGCGGTGATCTGCTCGCCGTCATGCGCAGAAAGCCCGTATTCCTTAATATACCGCGCCTTACGCACATCGGGCAGTTCCGGTATATCTCTGCCGTAGGCGGCAATCGTTTCATCTGCGGTCACAATCGGCGGCAGATCGGGGTCGGGGAAATAACGGTAGTCGTTGGCGTCCTCCTTTGTACGCATGGTAAAGGTCTTACCGGAATCGGGATCGAAACGGCGGGTCTCCTGCACGATGGTCTCGCCCTTTTCGACCGCCTCCACCTGCCGTTTATATTCATATTCAATCGCCTTGACGACGAATTTAAAGGAGTTGATATTCTTCATTTCGGTGCGGGTGCCGAATTCCTTCGCGCCTTTTTTTCGGATCGAAAGATTCACGTCGCAACGCATGGAACCCTCGTTCATCTTACAGTCGGAAACGCCGGTATACAGTATGGTCGCGCGCAGCTTGCGCAGATACGCCTCCGCTTCCTCGGCGGAGCGCATATCCGGCTCGGAGACGATCTCGATCAGCGGCACGCCGCAGCGGTTGCAGTCAATCATCGTGCCATGCTCGTCGTCATGCACCAGCTTGCCCGCATCCTCCTCGATATGAATGCGGGTGATGCCGATACGTTTCGCGCCGTCACCGGTTTCAATATCCACCCAGCCGTGTTCGCACAGGGGCAGATCGTACTGCGAGATCTGATACGCCTTCGGCAGGTCAGGATAGAAATAATTCTTTCTGTCCTCTTTTGAAAAATTCGCGATTTTACAATTGGTGGCAAGCCCCGCCTTTATGGCGTACTCCACAACCTTACCGTTGAGGACGGGCAGCGTGCCCGGCAGCCCCATGCACACAGGGCAAACATGCGTATTCGGCGCTGCGCCGAAGGTTGTCGGGCAGGAACAGAAAATCTTCGTCTCGGTGGCAAGCTCCATGTGAACCTCCAGACCGATGACCATTTCGTAATCCTTGATCATATTCATTGCGCTCACACCCCTTTCCTCGTTTGCTCAAACGCCGCGCCGACGCGGTACAGCAGCGGCTCGGAAAACGCTTTCCCGATCAGCTGCATGCCCACGGGCAAGCCGTCGGGCGCGACGCCGCAGGGCATCGACAGCGCGGGCACACCCGCGATATTCACCGGTACGCTGTAGGCGTCGCCCATGTACATTTCCAGCGGATCGGCGCTTTTTTCGCCGAGCTTATACGCCGTGGTGGGCGCGACGGGCGAAAGCAGACAGTCGCAGGCGGCGAACGCTTTGTCAAAATCGTCGGCGACAAGGCTTCTGACCTGCTGTGCCTTTTTATAATACGCGTCGTAATAGCCGGAGGACAGCGCGAACGTGCCCAGCATGATACGGCGCTTGACCTCTTTGCCGAAGCCCTCGGAACGAGACTTCAGATACAGGTCGGTAATATCGGCAAAATTTTCGGCGCGGTAGCCGTAACGCACGCCGTCAAACCGGGCAAGGTTGGAGGACGCTTCGGCGCTGGAGATAATATAGTACGCCGCCAGCGCGTGGGGGATTGAGGGCATGGAGACCTCGATGATTTCCGCGCCCAGTTTCTCGTATATTTTTGCCGCGTTTTCTACGGCAGTCTTGACGTCCCCGGAGATCCCTTCGGTGAAAAACTCCTTGGGCATGCCGATTTTCAAGCCCCGCACACCCTTGCCGATGTCGGCGGTCAAATCGGTCTTTTCCCAAACAAGAGATGTGGCGTCCCGTTTATCGTGCCCGGAGATCGCGTTCAATACGATGGCGTTATCCTCCACCGTTTGGGTGATCGGTCCGATCTGGTCCAGCGAGGACGCAAACGCCACCAGCCCGTAGCGGGAAACCGTGCCGTAGGTAGGCTTCATGCCCACCACACCGCAGAACGCCGCAGGCTGCCGAATCGAACCGCCGGTGTCGGAGCCCAAAGTATAGGGCGCTTCCCGCGCCGCGACTGCCGCCGCAGAACCGCCGGAGCTGCCGCCGGGTACACGGTCGAGCGACACGGGGTTGTGCGTAACCTGAAACGCCGAGTTCTCCGTCGTGGAGCCCATGGCAAATTCATCCATATTCAGCTTGCCCAGCAGCACGTAGCCGTTCGCCTCCAGCCGCTCAACGACATGGGCGTTGTAGGGCGGAACGTAGGTTCCCAGCATTTTAGACGCGCAGGTAGTTCTGATCCCCTTGGTGCAGATATTATCCTTGATCCCGGCGGGAACGCCCGCAAGGGGCGGCAGAGGCTCCCCTGCTGCGCGTTTTTGATCGGCAGCCGCCGCCATTGCAAGGGCGGTATCAGGCAAAACGCTGATATACGCGCCGACGTCGGGCTCCTTCGCTTCGATATGCGCAAGGTACGCTTCCGTCAGCTCCCCGGAGGAGTACTCCCCGGCGGACAGCGACGCAATATGGTCTTTTAACGTACGGTTTACAAGCTCACTCATTTCGTCCGCCTCCTTATTCTACCACTCTGGGTACGGTCACATAGCCGTCGGCTGTCGTCGGCGCCGCCTTTAACAATTCGTCGCGCGTGAACAGGCTTTCCGCCTCATCCGCGCGGAACACGTTTTGCAGCGGCTGAATGTGCGCCTTTGCCGCCACGCCCTCGGTATCGACCGCCGCAATCGTATCCGCAAAGCCGATGATCGCCGCCATATCGCCGACAAGCGATTCTTTTTCACGCTGCGTAAAGGACAGCCGCGCCAGCCTGGCGATATTGTCCACGTCAATATCCACGGCTTTCTTCTTCCCCGCCGCAGCGTCTGCTTGCGTCTGCGCAAACGCTTTGTCCAGCCCCAAAACGGCGAGCTGCGCAGGATCGACATGATCGGGCGCGTTCGTCAGCGGACAGGACGCGTCCTTATTTTTCGGAAACGCGATCACGTCCCGCAGAGAATCCGCGCCCACCAGCAGCATCACAAGGCGATCGAGCCCGAACGCAAAGCCCGCGTGGGGCGGCGTGCCGTAACGGAACGCATTGACCATAAATCCGAAACGGTCGTTGATTTGTTCCTCCGTAAAGCCCAGCGCTTCAAACATTTTTTCCTGAATATCATGATCGTGGATTCTGACGGAACCGGAGCCAAGCTCTATGCCGTTCAGCACCACGTCGTACGCCTGCGCGCGTACCCGGGCGGGGTCTGTCATCAGATACTGTACGTCCTCGGGATAGGGCATGGTGAACGGGTGATGGGTGGACACGTAGCGTTTTTCCTCCTCCGACCACTCGAACTGGGGAAAATCGGTAACGATCAGGAATCGATAGTCATTCTTGTCCCGCAAGCCCATCATATCGCCCAATTCCAGCCGCAAGCCGCCCAGCACGCGGCGCACCGTGGCAAGCTTATCGGCGCTGAACAGAATAAAGTCGCCGGGCGCGGCGTCCGTTTTATCAAGGATTGCCTGCATCTGTTCTTCGGTAAAATACTTTGTCAGGATCGAGTAAATCTCGCCGTCGGGCTTATAAGCGATCCAAGCCATGCCCTTGGCGCCCAGCTTCAGCGCCTTGGCGGTCAGCTCCTCGATTTGGGAACGGGTGAAATCCGCCTTGCCTTTTACGTTGATGGCGCGCACCACGCCGCCTCTGTCCAGCACGCTCTTAAACACGCTGAAGGTGCAGCCGCGCACAGTCTCGGTCAGCTCCACGATGGGATACCCGAAACGAATATCCGGCTTATCGGAGCCGTAAACGTCCATGGCGGTCGTCCACGTCATGCGGGGGAAGCTCTCCGTGATGTCGATCCCCTTAACCTTTTTCATAATATATTTGAAAAGCTTTTCAAGATGGACGAGAACGTCCTCCTGATCAACGAAGGACATTTCCATATCCACCTGCGTAAATTCCGGCTGGCGGTCGGCGCGCAGATCCTCGTCGCGAAAACAGCGGGCGACCTGATAATATTTATCGATCCCGCCCACCATCAAAAGTTGCTTAAAGATCTGCGGGGACTGGGGCAGCGCGTAAAAGCAACCGGGATGCACGCGGCTGGGGACGAGATAGTCCCGCGCGCCCTCGGGGGTGGATTTGGTCAGCATCGGCGTTTCCACACAGATAAAGCCGTCGTTGTCCAAATATTCCTCCGCCGCTTTCTGCACCGTATGGCGGAAGCGAAGGTTGCGGATCATTTCCGGGCTGCGCAGATCGAGGAAACGGTATTTCAGGCGCAGATCCTCCCGCACGTGAACGCCCTCGTCCATATCATAAGGCAGCGTATCCGCGCGGGAAATAATCGTAAGACTTTCGGCGCGCAGCTCCATGGTGCCGGTTTTGATTTTCGGATTGACCGTCTCCGCGTCGCGCAGGCAAATCCTGCCGGAAACGGCAATGACCGTCTGATTGCGCAAGGTCTCGGCGGCGGCAAAGCCCAATTCGTCAATGATCGCGGCATTGAACACCACCTGCAAAACGCCCTCACGGTCGCCCAAATCGATAAAGATCACGCCGCCCATGTCGCGCTTTGTGCGCACCCAGCCGCAGCAGGTCTGGTACGTGCCGATCAGATGCTCGCCAATGTTCCCGCAATACTCGGTTCGTTTCATCGTAACCACCCTTTTTGTATAAAAAAATAACCTCCGTCAGGCAATGCGTCGTTGCATTGCCGGGACGAAAGTATAAATTCCGCGGTGCCACCCGTATTACTTGCCGAAGCAAATCGCTCTCGGAATACCAACATATTCCTTCCGCTGTAACGGGCGTACCCGTACCGGTCTACTCTCCTTTTGCGGATTTCTTCGGTCAGCTCCGGGTTGTTCTCTCTCTGCCGCGCACTGCCGTTTCACACCAAACAACGGCTCTCTGCAAGCGTCGGACGGCAAATACCGTACCCATCTTCGCCTTTATGCTGTTTGTTACATCATAGCGAATAATTTTGCCTTTGTCAAGAATTTTTTTCAAAAAAAGATCGGGAAATAAATTTTCTCCCGATCCGCTAAGAAAGCGGCTTCGCCGCACGCCTTCTGCGGCGAAGCGATAAGCTTTCGATTACGCCATCGCCGCTGCCCGAAGGGCAGGTTCGGCGGGCGTTAAATTTTTTTATTTCATAGGAAACAGAGAAGTTTCCTATGAAATAAAAAAGCGTTACGCTTTTTCCACAGCTTCCCACAACCCGTTGATGTAGGCGGCGCCAAGCGCGCGGTCAAACAGACCGTAGCCGGGTCTGCCGGTCTCGCCCCAAATCATTCTGCCGTGGTCGGGGCGCACATAGCCGTCAAAACCGTTGTCATGCAGCGCCTTGGTGATGGCGTACATATCCAGGCTGCCGTCGGCGGACAGGTGCCCCCGCTCTTCAAAGCCGTTGGGGAGGATCTTGATATTGCGCATATGGACAAAATGGATCCTGCCCATTTTCGCGTACTTTGCCGCCATTTTTACGACATCGTTCTTTGCGCTGCAGCCCAACGAGCCGGTGCAAAGCGTCAACCCGTTATGGGGATCGTCCACCAGCTTTAAAAATTTATCGAGGTTCTGTTCGTCGGTAATGATGCGCGGCAGACCGAAAATACTCCAGCAGGGATCGTCCTCGTGGATCGCCATATTCACGTCATATGCCGCCGCGACGGGAATAATTTTCTCAAGAAAATATTGCAGATTGTTCCACAGATCGTCCGCGGTCATGGCGTTATATTCCGCCACAACGGCGCGCAGCTCATCGCGGGTATAGCTGGCGTCCCAGCCCGGCAGTGTCAGATCGCTGTCGGAGTTCAGCGGATTGACCTTGTCCACCTGCTCCTGATAATATACAAGGCTGGTGGAACCGTCGGCAAGCACGTGGTCCAGCTGTGTCCGCGTCCAGTCGAACACGGGCATGAAATTATAGCAGATGCACTTTACGCCCGCCTCACCCAAACGGCGGATATTTTCACAGTAATTTTCGATATACCGCTCGCGGGTGGGCTTTCCCAGCTTAATATCCTCATGCACGGGCACGCTTTCGATGACCTCAAAGGCAAGCCCCGCGTCCTCGGTCTGTTTCTTCAGCGCGGCGATGCTCTCGCGGCTCCAGACCTCGCCGACGGGCACGTCGTATACCGCCGTCACGACGGAATACATGCCCGGAATCTGACGGATATTTTCCAGCGTGATTTTATCGTCCTGCCCGTACCAACGGAATGACAGCTTCATATGCAAATCTCCTTTTTGTGAAAAAATCGGGATTCGGCGTTCGGAATCCCGATTTAAGATTTAAAATTATTTTATAACGGCTTTAAACGTGACTTTCTTGCCCTTTCTGACTATGGCGTAGCCCTTATCAAAGGCGGCAATGTCCACATTCGCGAAAGCGTCGGTAATCTTCTCGCCGTCGACGGAGACGCCGCCCTGCTGGATCAGCCGCTTTGCCTCGCCTTTGGACGCGGCAATGCCCATTTTGACAAGCAGCTCTGCAACCTGCATTTGACCGTCCGTAAAGTCGGCGGCGCTGATTTGCTTGATCGGCGCATCATCGGCGGAGGCGCTGAACACGGAGCGCGCAGCGTTTCTCGCCTTTTCGGCTTCCTCCTCGCCGTGAATGAGCACCGTCAGCTCATAGGCAAGCTTCTCCTTGACGGGATTCAGTGCGCTGCCCTCCAGCTTTTCGTATTCAGCGATCTCCTCCAGCGGGATAAAGGTGAGCATCTTCATGCACTTGATCACGTCGGCGTCGTCAACATTTCTCCAGTACTGGAAGAAATCGTAGGGCGAGGTCTTTTCGGCATCCAGCCATACGGCGCCTTTTTCGGTCTTGCCCATCTTTTTGCCCTCGCTGGTCAGCAGCAAACCGAAGGTCATGGCGCAGACATCGCGCTGGTCGGCGCGGCGGTTCAGCTCCACGCCGCCGATCATGTTGCTCCACTGATCGTCGCCGCCCAGCTGCATTTTGCAGTCATAATTGCGGGCAAGGCAGAGGAAATCATAGCTCTGCATCAGCATATAGTTCAGTTCAAAGAAGGACAGTCCTCTTTCCAGCCGCTGCTTGTAGCACTCGGCGGCAAGCATGCGGTTAACGGAAAAATGCACGCCGATCTCACGGATAAAGCTGATGTAATTCAGATCCGCCAGCCAGTCGGCATTGTTGACCATAATGGCTTTCCCGTCGGAAAAATCGACAAGTCTGCCCATCTGCTTGCGGAAACACTCTATATTGTGGGCGATCGTTTCCTTTGTCAGCATTTTGCGCATATCCGTCTTGCCGGAGGGGTCGCCGATCAGCCCCGTACCGCCGCCGAACAGCGCGATCGGCGTATGCCCGGCGCGCTGCATATGCGCCATCACCATAACGGAAACGAAATGCCCGATGTGGAGACTGTCCGCCGTGGGGTCGAAGCCGATATAGAATTTCATCGGTTCGCCGTTGATAAGTTCCTCGACGCGCTTCTCGTCCGTCATCTGCGCGACAAGCCCTCTGGCCTTCAGTTCCTCAAATAATGTCATCAATCTGACCTCCAAAAAATAATCTGTATTCCAAACAGGATACTACCCCTGTTATACACTGTTTAATCGATCAAGTCAAGCACGGCTTCTGCGCGTTTAAGCACTTTTAAGGCGGCGGGCGCGTCGACCGCAATATCGATGATGCTCGCCTCCACCGAGCAGGTCTCGCACCCGGCGGCACGCACAGCAGCGAGGAACCCGAGATAATTATATTCGGAGAAATCCCGCATAAAAATGCGCGTAAAATCCTCATACCGCGTCGGATAGGAGATATGCGCGTGCCGCAGCAGCGGCGCAATATCGTGGATATTCGCAAACGCGTCGCCGGACAGCCCCATGTGGTAGATGTCCGCCAGCACGAACACGTTGTCCGCGCCCGATGCGGCTGCCAGCATCGCCGCCTCTTTCACGGTGTTCACCAGGTCGACCTCTGCGGGCGCAAGCGGCTCGATCACCAGATACGCGCCGTAGTCGCGAAAGATCGGCGAGGCGATCTCGCCAAGAAATTCCGCCGTTTCGCGAAACGCCTGCGCAAAGGTATTGCCGGGCGCGGCGCTTCGCGCGCCGCCGCTGCCGAACACCACCTTTTCCAGCCCCAGGGGCTTGCCGAACTCCAGCCCGCGGTTGATATAATCCGCCAGCTTGACATTGTCTTTTTCCGTCCCGTTGGTTTTCAGATCGCCGGGCAGAAAGCCATTGGCGGCAAGCGCAGGCAGGCGATATTCTTTCAGATTTTCCTTGATCTGCCGCTGCTGCTGCGCGGTACCGCGCGCCAGACGCTGAAAGCCGACCTCCACGTAATCATATCCGCTTTCGGCGGCGGCTTTTACATTCTGTTCAACCGCAACGTCAAAGCAAACGCCGTACTTCATCGCAGCCGCTCCTTATAATCCCGCGCGTAACGCAGCATATCCCGGGCGTTTTCCAGCTGTACGTCGCCGAGGTTCGTGCCCGCGCCGATGCGCGCCAGCTCCATGGCTTTGCCCGCGTCATCCAACGCGGTGACGCCGGTAAAGGTATTCTCGTCCCGCGTGGTTTTTTCAATCAGGAAATGGGTATCCGCAAAGGCGGCGATCTGCGCCAAATGGGTAATACAAATCACCTGCGCGCGCCGCGATACCTCGTAGAGCTTCTCTGCGACCTTCCCCGCCGCTCTGCCGCTGATGCCGGTGTCGATCTCGTCAAAGATCAGCGTCCCCACGCTGTCGCAGCCGGAGAGCACATTTTTGATCGCCAGCATCACGCGGGAAAGCTCGCCGCCGGAAGCGATCTTCGTCAGCGGCTTCATCTCCTGCCCCTTGTTTGCGGAAAACAGAAAACACATATTGTCAACGCCGTTCACGCTCAAAGGCGCAATCTCGTCGGCGACGGAAAATGAAACATTCGGCATATCCAAAAAGGCAAGCTCCGCGCTGACCGCATCGGAGAACTGCGCGGCAGCTGTCTTGCGGGCTTTGGACAGACGCTTGGCGCTTTTCTTCGCCTTGTCGGCGGCGGCGTCAAACAGTCCGTTCAGCTCCTCCAGACGGTCATCCGCCGTACGGATCTCGTCCCGGCGCTTCTGCGCGGCGGCAAGATAGTCCAACATCTCCTGCTCGGTACCGCCGTATTTCAACGACAGGCGATAAAGCCTGTCCAGACGCTCTTCAATGACGTCGATCTCCTCCTCGGAATAATCCGCGCCGTCCAGCCTGCGGGCGATCTGCGCGCCCGCGTCCTCCAAGGTATAGGAGATATTGCGAAGCTCGGCGATCATATCCGCAAGCTCCGGCGCGTAGTCCGCAATTTTTTCAAGACTGTCCGCAGCTGAGGCGACCAGCGACGCGGCGCCGGGCATGCTTTCGTCCCCGTCAATGGCGGCGGACGCGTTGGTCAGCGCGGCGGCGATCTTTTCCGCGCTTTTGACCGCCTCCTTGCGGCGGTTCAGATCCTCGGTCTCCCCCACCCGAATCTCGGCGCGGGACAACTCGTCGATTTGAAAATCCAGCATATCCAGCTCTTTCAGCTTCTGTGATTCGTCGATATACAGCCGCTTGATTTCGCGACGGATCTCATTCAGCGCTTCAAAATCCGCGCGGTATTCCGCCAGCAGCGCCTGATTACCGGCGAACAGATCGATATAAGCAAAATGATGATCGCTGTCCAGCAGATTACGGCTGTCGGACTGCCCGTGGATATTCACCAGCGTATCGCCCAACGCCTTGAGAAACGCCACCGACACCGGCCGTTCATTCACGCGGCAGCTGTTCCTGCCGTCAGCAGTGATGCGGCGGGACACAATCAGCTCACCGCCGCTGAAATCGATCTCGTTCTCGGCAAGCAGTGAGCAAGTTTCTTGAGAAATGTCGGTAAAAACCGCCGTCACGCGCGCGGCTTTCTCGCCGGAACGAATCAGTTCCCGGGAGGTTTTTTCGCCGGTAACGCAGTTAACGGCATCAATAATGATGGACTTACCCGCGCCGGTCTCGCCCGTCAGGCAATTGAAACCGCCGCCGAAGCAAATCGACGCTTTGTCTATAACAGCAATATTCTCAATGGTAAGTTCGGACAGCATACGATCATCCAGTTATTCTCATAATTAAAGCTTCAACAGCTTTTCCATCTTCTCCTTTGCGTTCAGCGCATCAGTCTCCGTCCTGCAAAGCACAAAGATGGTATCGTCGCCGGCAAGCGTACCGACGATATTGTCAAAATTCAGTGAATCCAGCGCCGCGCAGGCAGCCATGGCGGTGCCGATATGGCATTTCAGCACGCACATATTTCCCGCGCAGTCCACAAACACAACGGACTGTATAAAAATTGAATAATATTTGGAATTTGCTTCGTCTGCGGGCAGATTCTCGGCAATGCAGTATTTGTAGACGCCGTTGGAGGACGGGCGCTTGATCAGCTTGAGTTCCTTGATGTCGCGGGAAACCGTTGCTTGCGTGACGTTGATACCGCTTTCAAGAAGCTTCTCCAAAAGCTCGTCCTGTGTGCTGATATTATTCTGCTCGATCAGCTTTAATATCAGCGAGTGTCTGTCTTTCTTCATCAGTGATCCTCCGTAACATTAGTGGCTGTTTTCGATGCATCGACGCATATGCGACAGCAAACACATATCCATTCTCATCTACCCTATATTAAAACAAAAATCAACGCTTTTTGCAAGTCAAAAAATTCACTTTTTACAGAAAAACTGCATATTTAATCAGAAAAATCGATCACTTTTCGATTTTATTATCCAAAACGCTCCAAAACTTATCGTTTTTGATACGAATAAAATCCGCATAACGCTCGTGCTTACGCACAACGGCATACGCGCCGAATGGGATCCGCGCCGCCTCCCCGCCGTCCGCCGAAAGGAACACTGCCCGGTGCGCATCGGTCGGCGTGATTTTAACGGTGCTGTCAGAGGAAAAAATAATACACCGCGAGGATTTCGCGTAAGGGGAAACCGGCGTTAACAGAATACTTTCCAGCGTCGGCTCAACAATGGGACCGCCGGCGGCAAAGGAATAGGCGGTGGACCCTGTGGGCGTGGCGATCACAATGCCGTCGCAGCGGTATTTATTGACGGGCACGCCGTCGCATTCCACCAGCATTTCCGTCAGATAAATGCCCTCGCCCCGAGCAAAGACCGCGTCGTTCAGGCAGCTCACGGAACGAATCACCCGATGATCTTCAATAATGTCCGCCGAGAGCATCATACGGGAATCCACCACGTAAGCGCCGGTATTCAGCGCGTCCAGCAGCTCCAGCTCATCCGCCTCCAAGCCCGCCATAAACGCCACGTTCCCCGCGTTGATGCCCAGCACGGGCTTACCGTATGCTGCGGCATATTTGGCGGAGTGAATAATAGAGCCGTCGCCGCCCACGGCGATCACGATGTCGCAGTCGGCGTAAAACTGCGCCGACGTCCCGCCGCCGAGCTGCGCCGCCAGCGCCGCGTTTGCCCGGGAAAAGACGAAATCGATCCCCAGTTTTTTCAGCTGCGCGCAAATATCCGCCGTGACCTTTAATGCGCCCGCTCTTGTTAAATTCGGTTCGATTGCCGCTATCATAGTCTCACACTCCGTGCGCGTCGTGCGCGTTTTTGACCGTTGTAATTATATCGACAGCCCGTTCCCGCTCCGCCAGAGGAGAAAGAAAGAGCAGATATTCCACGTTGCCGTCGCCGCCCTTGATGGGAGAAAAATCAAGCCCGACGGGATACAATCCCTGCCCCCGGGCGCGATCGATCACGTCGCGCAGCACCCGTTCATGCACGCGGGGATTGCGGACGATCCCGCGTTTGCCGACCGATTCCCTGCCGGCTTCAAACTGGGGCTTGACAAGGCACACCGCAAAGCCGTCGGGCTTCAGCAGCGTTCCGAGCACGGGCAACACGTGCGATAAGGAAATAAACGACACATCCGCCGCAGCGAAATCCACTCGGCCGACTGTTTCCGGCGCTAAATACCGGATATTGGTATTTTCCATATTGACCACGCGGCTGTCCGCCGCCAGCGACGCATCCAGCTGCCCGCTGCCCACGTCCACGGCAAACACCTTTGCCGCGCCGTGCCGCAGCATGCAATCCGTAAAACCGCCGGTGGACGCGCCGACGTCGACGCAGGTTTTCCCGTCAAGGTCGATTGCAAACACCTCAACCGCCTTTTGCAGCTTCTCGCCGCCCCTGCCTACAAAGCGCATATCGCCCGTCAGCGCCACCGACATGCCGTCCGCGACGTTGAACGACGGCTTTGCCGCCGGTTTGCCGTCCACGGTGACAAGGCCTTGTCTGATCAGCGCCGCCGCACGGGAACGGCTGCGGCACAGCCCGTTTTCCACAAGATATACGTCAAGTCTCATGATTGTTAAAATATGCCGTCACGGCTACTGCCATACCGTCGGCGTCCAGCCCGTATTTATGCAGCTGCGCGGCGGGAGACGCCTGCCCCACAAAGGTATCCGGCACGGCGATATGTCGGTAGCCGCCCTTGTAATCCCGCGCCGCCAGCAGCAGGGACAGCGCTTCGCCCACCGAGCCGCTGCGTTCGCTTTCCTCAAAGAAAAAGATATGTTTACAAGCCGCCAGAAGCGTCACCGCGTCCGGATGGAGGGGCTTAATCTTATTAAATTTCACAATTTTGACGGCGCGGTCAAGTGCAGCAAGCGCCGCGCAGGCATAGGCAAATTCCCTGCCGTAAACCACCAGCGCGGTATCGGCGTCCGTATCGCCGTAGACGTCGAAATCCCCGCCGGAAGATTGATAATCGTCGGGCAGCGGCAGCTCCGCCCCGCGGGGATACCGCACGGCGACCAGCCCTTCGTCATGATAAAACGCGCGGACGAAGTCGCTTTTCAGTTCACTGTAGGAGGCGGGACTGTAGACGGTAACGTCGGGCACTGTGTTCAAAAACGGCACGTCCAAAATCCCCTGATGGGTCTCGCCGTCGTCGCCCACAAAGCCCGCGCGGTCGATGGCAAGAATCACCTTTTGTTTTTGCAGCGCGCCGTCGTGAATGATCTGATCGTACGCGCGCTGTAAAAAGGAAGAATACACCGCGAAAACCGGCAACATGCCCGCCTTGGCAAGCCCGGCGCAGAACGTCACGGCATGCTCCTCGGCAATGCCCACATCAAAAAAACGGTCGGGAAATTTCGTCTGAAATGCAGAAAGCCCCGTGCCGATGGACATCGCCGCCGTCACGGCGCAGATGCGCCGGTCCTTTTCCGCCATATCCGCCAAAAACGTGCCGAACTGCTTGGAATAATTGTCGCCGGAGAAGATCGGCTCGCCGGAATCTATATCAAATTTCGAGATTCCGTGGAACAGCGCGGGAGATTTTTCCGCATAGTCGTAGCCCTTGCCCTTTACGGTATGGATATGTAAAAGCACGGGACGGTTCAGCTCCTTCGCGCCCTCCAGCGCGTCGCAAAGCACATTGATATTATGCCCGTCGATGGGCCCCATATAACGAAAGCCGAACTGCTCGAACATGGTGCTGGAATAGATGAAATTTTTAATATGGGATTTCACGGAGGACAGCCCGCGGGACATGGGCTTGCCCACCAGCGGGATCTTGTTCAAAAACCGCTCCGTGCGGGATTTGAGGCGGGAATAGCCCGGTCTTGACAGGATCACGGCAAGATACCGCGCTACCGCGCCCACGTTTTTCGAGATCGACATTTCGTTATTATTGAGAATCACGATCAGCCGCGTATCGGAACGACCGGCGTTATTCAGCGCCTCGTAGACCATACCGCCGGTAAACGCGCCGTCGCCCAGCACGGCGATCGCGTAATTTTTGTTCCCTTTGATCTTATTCGCTTCCGCAATGCCCAGCGCGGCGGAAACGGAAGTACTGCTGTGCCCGCTGTAAAAAATATCGTGTTCGCTTTCATCGGGGCGCGTAAAGCCGGAGATTCCGCCCTCCTTGCGCAGCGTATCGAATCTGTCGTACCGCCCGGTCAGCAGCTTATGCACGTAGGACTGGTGCCCCACATCCCACACGATCTTATCCTGCGGGGAATGAAAGACCCGATGCAGGGCGATCGTCAGTTCCACAACGCCGAGATTGGGCGCAAGATGCCCGCCCGTTTCGGAGACGGTCTCGATCAGCGCCTCGCGAATTTCCTGCGCCAGCGCGGGCAGCGCCGTCTCCGGCAGCGCTTTGACGTCCGCAGGGGATGTTATCGATTGTAAATACTTTTTTTCCATTGTCAATTGATTCTCTCGGCAAGCGCGCGGGCAAAATCTGTGAGCGCGTCCGCCTTATCTCCGAAAACCGCAAGCGCGTCAATCGCCTTTTGCGTATAGCGCACCGCTTCAGCTTTCGCCTGTTCCGGCCCCAGCAGGGAAACGTAGGTGCTTTTTCCGTTTTTCTCATCGCTGCCGACGGGTTTACCCAGCGTTCCGACGTCGGACGTCACGTCCAGCACGTCGTCGATGATCTGAAACGCAACGCCGAGATTTTCCGCAAACAGCTCCGCCGCCTCGATCTGTTCATAGTCCGCGTCCGCCGCAATGCAGCCCAGCACACAGGCGCATCGGATCAGCGCGCCGGTTTTCAGCGCGTCCGTCGCGCGCAGATCGTCTGCTGTACGCGCCTCGGTCTCGCCCGCGAGGTCTAAATACTGCCCGCCGATCATACCGCAGACGCCCGCCGCATCAGCCAGAGCGTCCACCGCGCGCACGATCAAGGCAGGCGGCAGCTCGGCGGCGGCGAGAATGCCGAACGCCATTGTAAGCAGCCCGTCGCCGCCCAACAGCGCGTTAGCTTCGCCGAATCTGATATGAGAAGCAGGCTTGCCGCGGCGCATATCGTCATTATCCATACAGGGCAGATCGTCGTGAATCAGCGAATAGGTATGCACGTATTCCACCGCGCAGGCGAAGGGCAGCGCGGATGCCGCGTCCTTGCCGCAGAGAGCGCAAAATTCCATGGTAAGCATCGGACGGATCCGCTTGCCGCCGTTTTGCAGGGAATACGCCATAACATCGTTCATAAAGTTTTCCGCGCCGTCGCTCTCGGGTAAATACGCCGCAAGGGCGCGGTTGATCGTATCGAGATATTTCTCCGTCAGATTCTCAGTCATCGTCTTCCTCCCCGGTATAGTTGGAGATGTCCGTAATTTTCTGTTTTGCGGTCTCCAGGCATTTCATACAGTAAACGGCAAGCTTCGTGCCCTCCTCGTACAGCTTCACGGATTCGTCAAGAGACACCGTGCCGCTTTCCATGGCGTTCACGGTCTGCTGCAGTTTTTCCAGCGCCTGCTCATAGGTCATTTTTTTCATATTTCCACCGCCTTGGTTGTTTTCACTTCGCATTCGGCGGTTCCGTCGCCGAATCTCACATGCAGGAAATCTCCCTGCCGAAGCGCGTCGATTCCGGTGACCGCCGCGCCGTCCTTTTCACACACGGCGTACCCGCGGGCAAGCACCTTTAACGGGCTGAGAGAGTCCAGCCTTGCCGACGCCTCCGACAGCGCCGCCGCTGCCGCGTCCGTTTGTCTGCCGGCAGACAGTCGGATACGCTCCGAGAGACTGTCGCAATACTGCATATGATTCTCAATATAACGCAGCATGGATTGTTTCCCCTGCTCGCCGCTGTATCGGGTTAAAAGCGCCTGCGCAGCCGTGATGCGGTTTTCCATGCTTTTATCCAGCCGCCTGCGCAGATTTCCGAGAAGCGAGCGCTGCTCCGCCCTGTCCGGCGCCGCCTGTTCCGCCGCCGCCGACGGCGTGGGGGCGCGCAGATTGGCGGCAAAATCACAAAGCGTGGTATCCGTTTCATGCCCGACCGCCGAGATCACGGGGATTTCAGAGGTCGCCACGGCGCGGACGAGGGGCTCCTCGTTAAACGCCCAAAGGTCCTCTATCGAACCGCCGCCCCTGCCGACGATCATCACGTCGCAGGCGCTGCGTTCGTTAAGCATGCGGATCGCCGCCGCGACGGATTGCGCCGCGCCGACGCCCTGCACCAATACGGGGCACATAATGATCTCCGCCAACGGCCACCGACGGGCAAGCACATCGAGAATATCCCGTACCGCGGCGCCGCTCGCCGAGGTCACGACGCCGATCCTGCGGGGAAAGGCGGGCAGCGCGTCCCGCGTCTGCAAGTCAAACAGCCCCTCCGCCGCCAGCTTCTGCCGCAGCTGCTCATACGCCATCGCCAGCGCGCCCGCGCCGACAGGGTCCATACGCTCGGCAATCAGCTGATAATAGCCGCCCTTTTCGTAGACGGCGATCCTGCCGCTGATCACCACCGCCATGCCGTCCTGCGGGCGAAAGCGCAGCCGCGCCGCGTCGGAACGGTACATGACGACTTTTACCACCGCAGTATCGTCCTTTATGGAAAAATATAAGTGTCCCGACTGATAATGAAGCTTAAAATTGGAGATCTCCCCCTGCACGGCGACCCGCCGAAGCTTCGGCTCGGTCTCGATGCAGGACTTGATGATAAAGCTGAGCTGCGCAACGCTCAGCGCAGAAGTCGTCATCATGCTCTCTTATCCTTTTCTGCCGCCAGCACTGCCGCGCCTACGGCGTTATCCGAAGACCACGCGGGGTCGGCAAATACTGCGCCGTCCCCGGACAGGTCTTTTCTTATCATTGTATTTGCCGTCACACCGCCGGAATATACGATCGGCAACGACGGGTACCTGCGCCGTACCTCCGCCGTCATGGCGCCCAGCGCCGCAGAGACGCTTTTCAAGCAGAACAGCGCAATATCGCAGGGCTTTTCCCCGCGTTTAAACATCGTTTCGCATTGATTCTGTATCCCGGAAAGACTGGGACAGCCGTCCCTGACCGAGGGCTTAATTTTAAATACGCGGTCGCTTTCCAACGACAGCGCGTCCAGCGCTTTCCCCGCCGGAAAGGACAATCCCAGCATCACGCCGACGCGGTCGATCGCCTGTCCCGCTTTCAGATCGGAGGAATACAGAAGCCGTTCGCAGGTGAATATCTCCAATGGCGAGGGCGTGCAAAGCACCGCTTCCGTGGTGCCGCCGGACACGTGAAAGGCGACAAACTGCCGGTCAAACAACGCTGTTTGCCTCGCGCTCCACAGCGCTGCGGCAATGTGCCCGTGCTGATGGGAATGATAGTATGCCCGCATGCCGTTCAGCGCGCAAAGGGACGCAACGAAGGACGCGCCAACGGTAAAGCAGGGCATATAAGACCCCGCAATATTGGACGGCTTGTCGGACGCGCCCGCAGCGGTCAGCCGAACGCCGCCGGACAGCCCCCGCGTCAGCTCCGCGATCATCTCCGGCAGCGCCGCCGTATGATGAAAGACCGCGTCGCTCTGCCGGATTCCCTTCTCCCCTGATTTTACGGGCAGTAAACGCCGGGCGGAGCGCACTTCCCCGCTGTCCGCGTCGTACAATGCCGCCGAAGTGGTGTAATTGCTGGTATCGATCCCTAAATAGAGACTCATATCTCGGTACCGTCGGTTTTTTCTCGGCTCCTGACAAAGGAGCCGAGAATACCGTTGATATACGATGCGTCCGCCGCGGTGGCGTATTTTTTTGCAAGCTCCACCGCCTCGTTAATGGCGACCCCGTCGGGCACGCCGTCGGCGTACAGAATTTCACAGATCGCCAGCCGCAGCGCCGCAAGCGCCACCTTGGACAGACGGTGCAGCTTCCAGCCGCGGGCAAACTGCCCGATTACAGCGTCCGCCTCGTCCTTATGGGCGATCACCGTGCCCGCAAGCGCCGCGGCAAAATCGTCGGGGCACTGCACGTCCGTCTCCCCGGCGGCGGTAATGATCTCCTCCACGGAAAGCTCGGGGTGAAAAATGTTTTCAAAAACAAGCACAAACGCCTGTTCTCTTGATTCATGTCTGGTCATACGGTTCCTCCAAAAGGCAAAAAGCCTCCGGTCATTCCGAAGGCGCAAAAATATCGTTTGTGTTCAGTTGTCAAGCTGCGCCTTCCTGCCGTTATTATACCAAAGATTCTCCGACAACGCAACCATTAATTTTATTCATAAAAAATTAAGAAAATTTTATATAGAATTGACAAGAAAAGCAGAATGCGTTACAATACATGTGTAAATTTTCCCAACAGGAGGTACTTTATGCGCAAATCCGATCCCGCCGTAAAACCGAAACACCCCAATGCCATCGGCATCAAGGAAGCTTTCGGCTACATGTTCGGTGACATGGGCAACCTGTTTGTCCTGACCTTTGTTTCCACCTATTTAAAAGTTTTTTACACCGACAGTCTGCTGCCCGGGCACGGCGTTTCCGCCACCAAGATCAGCACGGATCTGACGATCCTGTTTTTGGTCACCCGTCTTTGGGACGCGATCAACGACCCGCTGTGGGGGCTGGTGGTCGATAATCACCGCCCGACCAAGAACGGCAAGTTCCGCCCGTATCTGCGGTCAGTCTCGTTCCCGCTGGCGGCGTCGATCATGCTTTGCTTCTTCAATTTGAACAATTTTGTTGACAATTACATGGTGCTGCTGGTATTCGCCTATATTACATATATCCTGTTCGGCATGATGTATACCGGCATGAATATCCCCTACGGCTCCCTTGCCTCCGCCATTACGGACGATCCGGACGGCAGAACCCTGCTTTCCACCATGCGTTCGGTGGGCGCGGGCGTGGGCGGCGCCGCGGTCACCCTTGTGGCGCAGAAGCTGATTTATGACAACGGCACGACGCTGAACCCGAACAAGACCTTTATCGCCGCAGTGGTGCTGGGCTGCCTGTCGCTGGTCGCCTACAACACCTGCTTCTATACGACCAAGGAGCGCGTACAGTATTCCCACGAGAAGAAAAAAATCGACATCAAGCAAACCTACGGCAGCCTGTTCAAGAGCCGCCCGTTCCTGACCGTCACCGGCGGCGGTCTGATGATCAGCGGCCTGCTGCAATTTACCTCCTTTAACCAGTATCTGACAAAGAACTATTTCGGCAACTCGGATCTTTCGATCTATATCACGATCTCCACCTATCTGCCGATGGTGCTGCTGATCCTCTTTATGCCCAAGCTGGCCAAAAAATTCGGCAAAAAAGAGCTGACGACGGTCGGTCTTTCCATCGCGTCGATCTCCGCGCTGGTGCTTTGCCTGATCGGTCCCAACGAGCATTTCCGCACCAATACCCTGCCCTTTATCCTCTGCAATTTCGGCATCGGCACCGGTTACTCGTTCCTTTCGATTCTGACATGGGCGATCGTGACCGACGTGATCGATTATCAGGAGAACAAGACGGGCATTCAGAACGAGAGCGCCATTTACGCGGTGTATACGTTTGCCAGAAAGCTGGGACAGACGCTGGCGGACACCGTGGGCTTGCAGCTGCTGTATAACTACGCCGGGTACGATCCGGAGCAGACCTACAACGGCTATATCCCCATCGTGGGCGACAAGATTTTCAAGATGGTCTCCCGCGTCACCTTTATCGCATATTTGATTACGTTTGTCCTGTTTGCACTGTATCCGCTGAATAAGAAAAAGCTGCAAAAGCAGCAGGAGGAGCTGGCAGTCAAGCGGCAGGCGCGCGCCAAGCAGCTTGCAATGGAAACGCAGACAGCCGCCGAACAGCCGTAAATCAAAAAATAAACAGAAAACGCATCAAAAGCCGAAATGACCTTTGATGCGTTTTTATTGGGCAGGAATCTGCATCTTTTCCGGCGCAAATCCAAAGATTATAATACCCAAGAAAAAACGCGAAGAAAGCGTAATAATCGAACCCCGGAACCGCAAGGAATCGGATAGCATCGGCTTGCCCGCAAAACGCAAAGTACTCGAAAGGCAATCTCGCCTTTCATATTCAAATTTAAAAGGATATGGCGAAAAATAGGAACTTTTCCGCTACTGGTCTTAATTATTCTGTTATGTTAATATCGGAAAAGTCCAGTGTGTCAGCGTGCAGTAGCAGCAGAGCGGTATATGCCTCCTCATACAGGCACGCCAGACGGTTGGTCAGAGCTGTGATGTCGTTTTTCTCGGCGTCAGATCGTCGGGAATAATGATCCGCAAACGCGGTCAATGTGTAAATTAGGGCTAATTCGCGTGCAATATTATTCATATGTAACCATATCCTTTCATCCTGCAGCGAAAAAGTCCCTATTTGTAGTTAGTCCGCAAAAAATCAAAATGTGACATAATGTTTACAAAAAATTAAAAAATTCCCGACGGAACCATACGAAACCGCCGGAGCATATCTAATATTTATTCAGGTTTTCAACTCCGCAAGGACGATATTCCACACCGCCGAGATACCCGCAGCCAGCGCAGAGGCAATAAAGGGGCTGAGCGCTTTCCACGCGGTCGATACGTCCGTAAAACCGCCGTTCAGGATCGTCACGATCTCCGGAACCAGCACGCCGAGAAACGCCTGCACGAAGGTCTTGAGAGCGCGGATGGCAATATCTTTCTTAGTCATGGCTTTCACTCCTTTCGAGGTCGTCAAGCCGATGGTTGATGACCTTAATTTTCTCGGTCTGCAGCTCGTCCGATTTTTCAAGCGCATAGGTGCGCTCCACAACCTGATTATGCTTATCAACCTTCTG
>JAFVBH010000076.1 GCA_017480115.1 Clostridia bacterium | reverse complement strand
TACCTGTATTTCTCTGGAAATTCTGACAATTTCCGGCTCATAAGTGCAAATTGTGTAATTTGTGGTATGGACATCTAAGCCAACATAGAGTATACTGTTCATTGTAAGGTCTCCTTCTTGTTTGCGGTAATGCTGTATTTGTTTTTTACAACTAATCATTTTACAGATAAATCCACGATCCTACAAGAGGGGACCTTACATATTATCTACAGGATTGTGTGCCCACCTTTCTATAAAACCAAATCGCGCAGCGATTTCCGGACCTCCTACCTCTTCCCTCCTACCTAAATTATGATTTATTGGAAAATATTTTGCATTGTGGATTTTTGTCGGGTATGAGAAAATGGAAGCAACACATAATCTATTGAGGTGATTCCATGAAAAGGTTCCAACGGGTAATTGCGGTGGTTTTGTGTTTTGCCGCCTTGCTGTCTACGCTATGGCTGCCGTCGTATGCGGCGGACAACAGGATCGAGCAGGCAATGAAAGCAGCGGTCGCCATTGCGAACGATCAATCCCACGGCTACAGTCAAACGAACCGTTACGGGAATCCGGACTATGATTGCAGCTCTTTTGTTTACAAGGTGTTCTACGACGCGGGATTCGGGATTCGGCAGTGGGGCAATACGTCCTCTCTGCCGGGGGACTTTAAAGCCGCCGGTTTTACATACATTACAAATATCGATTTCACCAAAACCACCGATTTGCAACGGGGCGATATACTGTGGCGGTCGGGACATGTGGAAATCTATATGGGCAACGGACAGATCGTCGGCGCGCATTCTGCGGACAGCACCGCCGCCCACCCCAACCGTTCGCCGAAAAGCGGCGATCAGGGCGACGAGATCAGCGTTACCGCCTATTATAACGCGCCATGGAGCGGCGTTCTGCGCTATCAGGGAAGCGCTGGGTATGATCGCGATGCGGTGTTGAAGATCGTTGCTTTTTTAAAAAAGCTCCTGCAAGTATTTCGCATCGTGTTTGGGCGATAACTGCTGCGAAAAACGATTTGTTGACTTTATCGACAGTCTGTGATCTGCCGGCATTGCCGGCAGATCAGTTTTTATGCAGGAATGAGAGTACGCCCAAATCCGTCAGCAGGATCTTCAGCCCCAGTAAAATCAAGATCACGCCGCCGGCAAGCTCGGCTTTCGATTTGTATTTTGTGCCGAAGATGTTACCCAGTTTCACGCCCAGTGCGGACAGCAGCAGGGTCGTCACGCCGGTGACGGTGATTGCAAACCAAATATGCGTTCCCGGTGTGAGCGCCATGGAAACGCCCGCGGCAAGCGCGTCGATACTGGTGGCAAACGCGAGCATCAGCATCTTGCCGAATGCGAGAGAGGCGTCCTCCCTGTCGTCCTCTTTTTTTGACAGCGCTTCCTTTATCATTTCCGTGCCGATGATCGCCAGCAGGATAAACGCGATCCAATGATCCACCGCAGCGATCAGCGCGGAGAACTGTACCCCGAGAACATAGCCGAGCAGGGGCATCAGCGCCTGAAAAAAGCCAAACCACAGCCCGATGATGAGCGCATTTTTAAAGGATATTTTTCGCATCGCCAGACCCTTGCACATGGAAACGGCAAACGCGTCCATGGACAGGGCGACGGCAAGCAGCAGCAATTCTGCAAGATTCATGGCGTGACCTCCGGTAATATATATGTTGATTTTCGTGCGTGAATGCGGGATTGTTTGTTGACTGCCGGGATTATACGGTATATAATAGAAAGGATTTTACGCAAACGGAGTGAATGTTATGGAAATCAGACCCTCCGCGCGGCTGACCCACTATAAAACAGGTATTTTTGCCGCGCTGGACGAAGAAAAAGATAAAATTCTCGCGCAGGGCGGAAAAATTTACAATCTCTCCATCGGTACGCCGGATTTTGTGCCGCCGCAGCACGTGATAGACGCGCTGAAAGCCGCTGCCGACGATCCGAATAACTGGAAATACGCCCTGAAAGACAGCGACGCGCTGCTGGACGCGGTAGCGGACTATTACAACCGCCGGTTCCATACGGTCATCACCCGGGATATGATCGTTTCCGTCCACGGCACGCAGGAGGGCATGGGACATCTCGGGCTTGCTCTGCTGAACCCCGGCGACGCGGTGCTGCTGCCCGATCCCAGCTATCCGATTTTTGAGGTGGGCGCTTATTTCGGCGAGGCGGAGATCTGCTATTACCCGCTTGTAAAAGAAAACAATTTCCTGCCGCGGCTGGATCAGATCGACGAGGCGATCCTTCGGCGCGTGAAGTATATCGTCCTGTCCTACCCGTCCAACCCCGTGGGCGCGGCGGCGGACAAGGACACCTACCGTGAAATTATGGACTACGCCCGCAAATACGGGTTTATGATCCTCAACGACAACGCGTATTCCGATATTATTTTTGACGGCAGAGAGGGATTTTCATTTCTATCCATGGACGGCGCTGCCGAGATCGGCGCGGAATTTTTCTCGCTGTCCAAGTCCTTTAATGTCACGGGCGCGCGCATTTCGTTCCTGATCGGAAATAAAAAGATCATCGACGCGGTCAAGCTGCTGCGCTCCCAGTACGATTTCGGCATGTTCCTGCCTGTACAGGCAGCCGCAGTTGCCGCGCTGAACGGCTCGCGGGACAGCGTGACCGCCCAGTGCGCGGAATATCAGCGCCGACGGGACGCTTTCTGCGGCGGACTGCGCAAGCACGGTTGGAATATCCCCGACAGCCACGGTACGATGTTCGTATGGGCGCCGCTGCCGGAAGGGTACACGGATTCCGACGCGTTCTGTCACATGCTGTTAAATAAAACCGGCGTGCTTTGCACTCCCGGTTTTGCGTTCGGTCCCCACGGCGAGGGATATGTGCGCTTTGCGCTGGTAAAGCCTGCGGAAGAACTGGCGCAGATCGCGGAGCTGATCGGGAAAACGCTGTAACTTCTGATTTGTCGGGGCGTTTACGCCCCGCAAATCAGAAGTTAGGTAGAAGGTAGGAGGGAAGAGGTAGGAGGTTCGGAAACCGCTTCGCAGCTTGGATTTATAGACGTAAAATGGGCACACCCGCTTGTAGGGACGGCCAATGGCCGTCCGTTGATTTTGCGCATAACCCGACGGACGCCCACTGGGCGTCCCTACAGGATCGCGTGATGATCTTCCTACGCTAAATCAGAATTTTCAACAGGAAGAAATCTTACGATTTTTTCCTGTCCCTGACCGCCTCTTTTGTGCCGTCGGGGCGCAGGATCACGCTGCTGTCCAGCTGCGCCCGCAGGGACTGTTTAAATCCCGCAACGTACGCTGTCCGCAGCTTCTGCTGTTCTTCCTTTTCCTCCGGCGTTAAGCCCTCGTTCTTTGCCTTTTTTGCCAGCTCGTTGATTCGCTGAATCATTGCATCGGTGACCATCGCAAGTCCTCCGTAAATTTAGTGAGATCATTATAGCATATATGATTTGAAATACAAGGAAAATATCGGGGAATTTGAAAATAATTATTGCGATATGCGCATGTCCGTGCTATAATATATGTTCGTTAATTTAGTCAGAAGGTGAAAAAGTGGACAGAAGAGAAGATTTACGAAATATTGCCATTATTGCCCATGTTGACCACGGCAAGACCACGCTGGTGGATGAGCTGCTGAAGCAGAGCGGCATTTTCAGGGAAAATGAGCAGGTTGCCGAGCGGGTGATGGACTCCAACGATCTTGAGCGGGAGCGCGGCATTACGATCCTTTCCAAAAATACCTCCGTCCACTACAACGGCGTGAAAATCAATATCGTGGACACGCCCGGTCACGCGGATTTCGGCGGCGAGGTTGAGCGCATCATGCAGATGGTAGACGGCGTTCTGCTGCTGGTGGACGCGTACGAGGGCTGCATGCCGCAGACCCGCTTTGTGCTTGCAAAGGCGCTGGCGGCGAAGAAAAACGCCATCGTCGTTATCAATAAGATCGACCGCCCCGGCGCAAGACCGGCGGAGGTCGTGGACGAAGTGATCGATCTGTTTATCGATTTGGGCGCGGACGAGGATCAGCTGGATTTCCCTGTGGTCTACGCCTCGGCAAAGGACGGCTATGCTTCGCTTGATCCCGAAGCGCGGGCAGGCGATATGCGGCCGCTGTTCCAGTCGATCATTGAAAATATCGCTCCGCCGGAGGGCGAGCTGGACGCGCCGCTGCAGGCGTTGTTCGCAAATTTGGATTATGACGATTATATCGGCAGAATCGGCGTCGGCCGCGTGGAGCGCGGTCGCATCAAATACGGCGATCAGGTGGCGCTGTGCCATACCGACGGCACGACGAAAAATGTGCGCGTCACCAAATTATATCAATTTGAGGGCTTGAAACGCGTCGAAGTCAAGGAGGCGTCCATGGGCGATCTGATCGCCATTGCGGGGATTGAGGAGCTGAACGTGGGCGAAACGATCTGCGCGGTGGAGCATATCGATCCGCTGCCTTTTGTGAAGATCGACGAGCCGACCATTTCCATGAATTTCCTTGTCAACGACAGTCCCTTTGCGGGGCGGGAGGGCAAGTTCGTCACCTCTCGGAATATCCGCGCCCGCCTGTTCAAAGAAGTGGAGACCAACGTCAGCATGCGCGTGGAGGAGACGGACAGTACCGATACCTTTAAGGTCTCCGGCAGAGGGGAGCTGCACCTTTCCATTCTGATCGAAACCATGCGTCGCGAGGGGTACGAATTTCAGGTTTCCCGCGCGCAGGTCATTAATAAAAAAGATAAAGACGGCAAAATTCTCGAGCCGATGGAGCTGTTGATCGTCGAAGTGCCCGAAAACTACGTGGGCGCGGTGATGGAGAAGATCGGCGCCCGCCGCGGCGAGCTGGTTAATATGGGCACCCGCGATGGCGGCACCAGCCATTTGGAATTTAAGATTCCCGCCCGTGGGCTGATCGGCTACCGCTCCGAATTTCTGACCGATACCAACGGCTACGGCATTATGAATAACCTGTTTGACGGTTACGAGCCGTATAAGGGGGAGATCGTTACCCGGGAGCGCGGCTCCATCGTCAGCTATGAGCAGGGGGAAAGTACGGCATACGGTCTGTTCAACGCGCAGGAGCGCGGCAGAATGTTCATTGGTCCCGGCGTTCCTGTCTATGAGGGCATGATCATCGGCGAGAACGCGAAAAATGAGGATATTGTCTGCAACGTCTGCAAGAAAAAGCAGATGACCAATACCCGCGCCGCCGGCAGCGACGACGCGCTGCGGCTGGTGCCGCATTCCACCCTCAGTCTTGAGCAGAGTATGGAGTTCCTCAAGGACGATGAGCTGCTGGAGGTCACGCCCCATTCTCTGCGTCTGCGAAAGGTGATCCTTTCCCACGAACAGCGCATGAAGCAGCAGTTCCGAAAAAAATAAACGCAAACAAAACAACACCGCCCGGTATTCGAGAGAATACCGGGCGGTAATCGTGTGCTTTTTAATTATTCAGCCTTGGCAATGTCCGCATTCTGCGCGTCCTTGCCCTTGGTGCTTTTTGCGTTGGTATAGCCTTCCTCGTCAAAGCTGTAGTCCTTGCCGGGGAAAATGGCGTTCAGGACAATACCTGCGATGGAAGCGCAAGCCAGCGCGGAGAGGGTGATGTTGACGCTGCCGATGGAGAAGCTGACGCCGTTGCCCAGACCGAGAGCGGCAACGAGGATCACCGCGGCAACGATCAGGTTACGGCTCTTTTTGAAGTCTACCTTATTCTCAACCACGTTACGAACGCCGATGGCGGAGATCATACCGTAGAGGATAAAGGAGATGCCGCCGATGATGCCGGTGGGGATCAGGTTGATCAGCGCGGCAAACTTCGGGCAGAAAGAGAGGATCACGGCGATCACCGCGGCAATACGAATGACGCGGGGATCATATACGCGGGAGAGCGCCAGCACGCCGGTGTTTTCACCGTAGGTGGTGTTGGCGGGGCCGCCGAAAATGGAGGACAGCGTGGTCGCAAGACCGTCGCCGATCAAGGTTCTGTGCAGACCGGGATCTTTGATGTAGTTCTTGCCGCAGGTAGCGCTGATGGCGCTGATGTCGCCGATATGCTCCATCATGGTGGCAAGAGAAATGGGAACGATCGCGATCACCGCGCTGAGGATCAGGCTGCCCTGATGCTTCCAGTCGATGGCGAAGATGGTCTCTTCCTTGAAGATCGGGAACCCGAGCCACTTTGCCGCTTTGAGATTTTCAAGCGCGGCGACAGAGAACAACTGCATTTTTTCGCTGCCTGCAATGGCGTAAACCTGAGAGCCGTCGGCAAGGGTGATGGGATCGTTCCAGATCAGCGCGAAGATGACCGCGCATACGGAAGCGCCCACAACGCCGATCAGGATCGGAATGATCTTTGACATGCCTTTGCCCCAAATGTTGAAAATAACGACCAGCGCAAGTGCGATAATGGCGATCAGCCAGTTGGTGTTGCAGTTATTGACAGCGGAGCCTGCAAGACCCAGACCGATGGCGATAATGATGGGACCCGTTACGACAGGGGGGAAGAAACGCATGACCTTGTTCACGCCGACGACCTTAATCAGCAGCGCGAGGATCAGGTACACCAGACCCGCGCACGCAACGCCGAAGCAAGCGTAGGGGAGCTTTTCCTGCATTGTCATGCCGTTGTCAAGACCGGTTACTGCCGCGTAGCCGCCGAGGAACGCGAAAGAGGAACCGAGGAACGCCGGAACCTTGCCCTTGGAGAGTAAGTGGAACAGTAACGTGCCAAGACCCGCCATCAACAGCGTGGTGGCCATGTCAAGACCGGTGATCAGCGGAACGAGTACCGTCGCACCGAACATTGCGAACATGTGCTGGAACCCTAAGAGAAGCATTCTCGGAATGCCGAGCTTTCGAGCGTCGTAGATACCTTCGGCGCCCACAACAGTTTTTTCTTTGTCTGCCATAAAGATCCTCCCAAAATATTAACTTTTCAGTATTATGCGCCGTATCTTCCCATTTTTGGGCAAAAAAAATTTGTAAAAACAAACTTTTGGGTAAAAAAAATTTGTAAATCTACAAATTTCGCCTTTTGCCTGCATAAATCGGTAAAATACCGCTCACATACTTGTAACATCATAGCATACGGCGCGGGAGATGTCAACAGGAATTTATCAATGCGGAATGCGGAATGTCGGAAATCGCTCTGCGATTTGATTTATAAATCCAACCGCGAAGCGGTTCCGAAATTCCGCATTTCGCCCTCCGCATTCCGCATTAAAGAATGGTGCGCTGTGCATTCTGTTTCCGCGAATTTGTAGGGACGCCCAGTGGGCGTCCGCTGATTTTGAGTGTAACTTGACGGACGGCCGATGGCCGTCCCTACAGGCGAAAACCGATATTTTGATTTATAAATCCAACCGCGAAGCGGATCCAAAATTCCGCATTCCGCATTAAAAAAAGCGGTGCATATGCCCGCCGATGGATTATTTACTGCCTGCGATTTCAATTTTTCCGTTTTCTTTCTCAAATTCCTTGATCGCGTCGCGAATCAGGATCAAAATCTGACTGTTTGCGCTCCTGCCTTCATAATCCGCATATACATGCAATTTATCTAACAGCTCTGAATCAATTCTGATTGACAAACTCTTTATAGCCATAAAAAACTCCTTAAATAACTTTATTATGGCTTTATTTTACGTTTATTATGTGTTATAATGAATGCCTGAGGCATACAACATATCTAAAACATGCCTAAAAGGAGCATATATTATGATAATTGGTATTATGGGAACCAAAAACGCAAGAGTAGACAACATTGGCAAATATTTGCCGCCGCCGGCGCAGATCGACAAAATTTTGATCAACGGCGTGGGGCAAATCAGCAAACGCGCAAAGGAATTTGCCGTCGCGCACCATATCCCTTATAAGCGGTACTATGGACTTATGTTTTTGCAGTACGGCAAGGCGTTCGCCGTTCATCGGGATTCCGCCCTGTCGACAGATGCGGATACCATGCACTTTTTCATTGCGGACGCTTCCGGCAACGCGCCCATGATCATGAGCGTCTATACGTCCCTGCACCGCCGCTATACCTGCCACGTCACCGAAGCGTACGTAAACGAGCTGGAGAAAAAATACCCGGAAGCCGCAAAAGAGACGCCGAACGCCTGATTGCCCGCAAAATTCGTCATATCTTTTCATAGAAGCGCCGTCCACAGCTTGTGCTTGTGAACGGCGCTTCATCTTTATTTGATTATTTATTCCAGCTCAAACGCGCCGGTGTACAATTGATAATACTTACCTTTTTCTGCGATCAGCTTTTCATGGCTGCCGCGCTCGATGATCCTGCCGTTTTCCAGCACCATGATCACGTCGGAATTTTTAACGGTGGACAGCCGGTGGGCGATCACGAATACCGTTCTGCCCTTCATCAGCGCGTCCATGCCCCGTTGCACGATGGCCTCGGTGCGGGTGTCGATGGAGGAGGTCGCCTCGTCCATGATCATGACCGGCGGGTCGGCGACCGCCGCGCGGGCAATGGACAGCAGCTGCCGCTGTCCCTGCGACAGATTCGCGCCGTTGCCGCTCAGCTGCGTTTGATAGCCGTCCGGCAGGCGGGTGATAAAGTCATGCGCGCCCGCCAGCTTCGCCGCCTTGATGCAGTCCGCGTCGGCAGCGTCCAGCCTGCCGTAGCGGATATTCTCCATCACCGTGCCGGTGAACAGGTTCACGTCCTGCAAAATAACGCCCAGCGAGCGCCGCAGATCGGCTTTCTTGATCTTGTTGATATTGATGCCGTCGTAACGGATCTTGCCGTCCGCAATATCGTAAAAGCGGTTGATTAGGTTGGTAATGGTGGTTTTGCCCGCGCCGGTCGCGCCGACAAACGCCACCTTTTGCCCCGGTTCGGCGTAAATGCTCACGTCGTGCAGCACGGTCTTTTTGCCGTCGTAGCTGAAATCCACCTGATTGAGCCGCACGTCGCCGCGCAGCCGCGTATATGTGGTTGTGCCGTCGCCGTGGGGGTGCTTCCACGCCCAAAGCCCGGTACGCGCGTCGGTTTCGACCAGCTGCCCGTTTTCCTCTTTCGCGTTCACCAGTGTGACATATCCCTCGTCGGTCTCGGGCTGCTCGTCAAGCAGACGGAAAATTCTGTCCGCGCCCGCAAGCCCCATAACAATAAAATTGATCTGGTGGGAGACCTGCCCGATATTGCCCGCGAACTGACGGGTCATATTCAAAAACGGCACCGCGACGCTGATGCTCAGCGCCAGCCCGGAAATGCTCACGTTGGGCGCTTTTACGGTCAGCAATACGCCGCCGACAAAGGCAACGAACACATACAGTACATTGCCGACGTTATTGATGATAGGACCGAGAATATTGGAATACCGGTTTGCGCTGCGCGCTTCGTTGAACAGCGCCTCGTTGATCCGGTCGAAATCCGCCTTGCTGGCTTCCTCGTGGCAGAACACCTTTATGACCTTCTGCCCGTTCATCATTTCCTGCACAAAGCCTTCTTCTTTGCCGATTGCAGCCTGTTGCCGGATAAAATGCCGTGCCGAGCCGCCGCCGATCTTTTTGGTAATAAAGAACATGCCGATTATGCCGACGATCACAACCAGCGTTAACCACAGGCTGTAATAGAGCATGATGGAAAACAGGGTGACGACCGTGATCGCAGAGGTCAGCAGCTGCGGAAAGCTCTGGGAAATCATCTGCCGCAGCGAGTCGATGTCGTTGGTATAATAGCTCATGACGTCGCCGTGGTTGTGGGTGTCGAAATACTTGATCGGCAGATTCTGCATGCCGTTAAACATCTGCTGCCGGAGCTTTTGCAGCGTGCCCTGTGTCATGATCGCCATCATTTGGTTGAACGTAAAACCCGAAATCAATGAAATGATATAAAATATGATCAGCACCGCGACCTTGGAGAAGACCGCGTGCTCGGCGGCGGTCCAATCGCCGCTTTGCCAAAATTGTTCGATGATCGCGATAATATTTTGCATAAAGATCGCGGGAATCGAGCTGACGGCAGCGCTGATAATGATCAGTACCACGGTCAGCGGCATCATTACCGGATAAAAGTGAAAAATGGTTTTAAACAGACGCGGCAGCGTGCCCTTTTGCGCTTTACCGACGCTGCGCTGATTACTTTTCTGCATCGCCGTCACCTGCCTTGTTCTGCGATTGGTAAACCTCGCGGTAAATTTCGTTGTTTTCCAGCAGCTCCGCATGGGTGCCGACGGCGTTGATCTTGCCGTTATCCATAACGATGATGCGGTCGGCGGACTCCACCGACGCGACGCGCTGGGCAATGATGATCTTCGTCGTTTCGGGGATATACTCGCGCATACCCTTGCGGATCAGCGCGTCTGTCTTGGTATCGACTGCGCTGGTGGAATCGTCGAGGATCAGGATTTTCGGTTTTTTCAAAATGGCGCGGGCGATGCAAAGCCGCTGCTTCTGCCCGCCGGAGACGTTTGTGCCGCCCTGCTCAATATATGTATCGTATTTTTCGGGGAACTTCTCTATAAACTCATCGGCACAGGCAAGCCGGCAGGCGGCGATCAGCTCCTCATCGGTGGCGTCCGGGTTGCCCCAGCGCAGATTTTCCTTGATCGTACCGGAGAACAGAACGTTCTTTTGCAGCACGACGGCGACCTGATTCCTGAGCGTCTCAAGGTCATATTCCCTGACGTCCCTGCCGCCGACGCGAACGGTTCCCTCTGTCGCGTCGTACAGGCGGGAAATCAACTGGATCAGCGTGGACTTCGAGGAGCCCGTGCCGCCGATAATACCGATCGTTTCTCCGGAACGGATATGCAGATTTACGTCGGAAAGCGCCGGTTTTTCCGCTTTCGCGGAATACTTGAAGCTGACGTTATCAAAATCAACAGAGCCGTCCGCGATCTTATAAACGGGGTGTTCGGGGTTGGCAAGGCTGCTTTGTTCGGTCAGAACCTCGGTAATGCGCTTTGCCGATTCCTCCGCCATGGTGATCATTACAAACACCATGGAGACCATCATCAGACTGGAAAGGATCATAAAGCTGTAGTTCAGCAGCGCGGAAAACTGCCCAACGTCCAGATCGGCGCCCCTGGAGGTGATGATCGTGTAGGAACCGAACGTCAGCACGAACACCATCACCGCGTACAGGCAGAACTGCATCAGCGGACCGTTCAGGGCAAGAATGCGCTCGGCACGGGTGAAATCTCGCTGCACGTCTGACGCTGCGTCGCCGAATTTTTCCTTTTCGTAATCTTCTCGCACAAAGGACTTAACCACGCGCATTGCCGATACGTTTTCCTCAATGGAATTATTCAGCCGGTCATATTTTTTAAATACCCGCTTGAACATCGGCATGACTTTACGAATAATCAGAAACAGGCTGATGCCCAGCAGCGGGACTAAAATCAGGAAGATCGTCGCCATTTTGCCGCCCATGATAAACGCCATTGCAAAGGCGAATATCAGCATCAGCGGGCAGCGGATCGCCAGTCTTATGATCGTCATATACGCCATCTGTACGTTGGTAACATCGGTCGTCAGCCGCGTCACCAGCGACGATGTGGAGAATTTGTCGATATTCTCAAACGAAAAATTCTGAATACTGTAAAACATATCCTTTCGCAGATTTTTTGCGAATCCGCAGGACGCTGTTGCGCAGGTCGTCCCCGCGATCACACCGAAAGTCAGCGACAGCGCCGCCATCAACAGCAGCAGTAAGCCGTCGCGAATAATGACCGACAGCCCGCAGCCCGCTTTGATCTGATTGACCAGATCCGCGGTGATGAAAGGAATAATGCATTCCAGCACAACCTCGAGCGATACAAAAATCGGCGCCTGCAACGACGGTTTTTTGTATTCCCGAATGCTTTTCATCAGTACTTTCAGCATTGTATGGTATCATCTCTCTTTCCTGAAAGTTCGCAGATGGACCGGGCGTTTGACCGATCAATCTGTATAAAGTTTCAGCGGGAGGTTCTCTCCCGCTTACGTTTCGTTATTTCAGCGCACAAGCGCAGACATAATCACCGTACCGCCCGCAGTGATTACCAGCAAGGCGGCAAGGATGATACAAATAATTCTTGCGGTGTTCTTCTTCATTGTTCAGCCCTCGATCCCGAGAATATCCTGAATATCCGCCGTCATCGCGTCGGTCAGCGCCTCGGCGGACGAAAGATCGTCGGTATGCGCGGTGAGGTAGACCTTGATCTTCGGCTCGGTGCCGGAGGGTCTGACCACCAGCTTGCAGTCATTCTCCAGAAACAGCAAAATGACGTTGGAGACCGGCAGCCCGGTAGACACGGTCTCGCCCGTGGCGCAGTCGGTCACCGTCTGCTTTTTGCAATCGCCGACCTTCAGCACCCGCAGCCCCGCGATGGCGGTGGGCGTGTCGGCGCGCAGCTGTTCCATCATGGCGGACATTTTCTTCATGCCGTCCTCGCCCTCAAACTGGAAGTTGAGCAGCGAGTTGAGATACATGCCGAACTTCTTATACAGCGACTGCATGTAGGCGTACAGCGTCTCGCCCTGCGATTTGCGGTATGCCGCCATCTCCGCGATCAGCATCGCCGCGTTGACGGAATCCTTTTCCCGCACGAAGGTCCCCGCGAGATAGCCGTAGCTTTCCTCAAAGCCCAGCATGTAGCGGTTCTCTTCGCCCTTTGCCTCCGCCTCGGTGATATATTCGCCGATATACTTAAAGCCGGTGAGCAGGCTCTTGACCTCTGCGCCGTAGCTTTCCGCGATGGCGGTCACCAGCTCGGTGGTGACGATGGTCTTGACGATCACGGGGTTTGCAGGCAGCGTGCCGTGCGCCTTTCTGCGGGACAGCACGTAATCGGTCAGCATGCAGCCAACCTCGTTGCCGGACATCAACTTGTATTCGCCGTGATCCAGCACCGCAATGCCCACGCGGTCAGCGTCGGGGTCGGTAGCGATGATGACGTCCGCAGGGAAGTCGGCGGTCATCTTGAACGCTTCTTCAAATACCTGCTTGATCTCGGGATTGGGGAACGGGCAGGTAGGGAAGGCGCCGTCGGGGTTCTCCTGACTGGCGACGACGCGGACGTCGTGAAAGCCGCTGCGCTTCAGAATCTCCCGCACATGTCGGTTGCCCGTGCCGTTCAGCGGCGTGTAAATGATCTTCAGATCCGCCTGCTGCGCAATGCCCGGCTCGATGCGGCAGGCAAGCTCGTCGTTATAAAAGTCCTCGATCAGCGCTTCGTCGATATACGATACCGTACCGTCCGCCAACGCGGCGTCAAAGTCGGCGGCCTTTACGCCGTCAAACATATCCACGGTCTGAATGATGTTGTAAAGCGCGGTCGCCTCGGCGTCCGTCATCTGATAGCCGTTGATATTGTAGCACTTATAGCCGTTGTATTTGGACGGATTATGGCTGGCGGTCACCACGATGCCCGACGCGCAGCGCAGCTTGCGCACCGCGTAGGACAGCATGGGCGTGGGCGCCAGCGCGCTGTACATATAGACCTTCACGCCGTTGCCCGCAAGTACGCCCGCGGCAGCCTTTGCAAAAACATCGGACTTGATACGCGAATCGTAAGCGATGGCGACGGACGGCGCGTCATATTTTTCGTTGAGATAATTTGCCAAGCCCTGCGTCGCCTGCGACACGGTGTACACGTTCATACGGTTGGTGCCCGCGCCGATCACGCCGCGCAGACCGCCGGTGCCGAATTCCAGCGTTTTCCAAAAACGGTCGTTGATCTCGGCAGGCTGATCCTTGACGGACAGCAGCTCCGCCCGCAGGTCGGGATCCTTATCCGCTTTTTCAAGCCAAAGCTCGTAAAGCGCCTGAATATCCATATATATCAATCCTTTCTGTGTATGTAAGTATTTTGTATATTATACTATCAAATTATTTATTTGTAAAGAAAAAACTGGCGCGGACGCGCTCCTTTTGCATGCGCATTATTGCAACAGCTCCGCCAATTGCGCAAAGACGGCGAGCGTAAAGGTTTCCGCGCGCGCGTTTGCGGGCAGCCCCAGCCGCGCAAGCGCGTCGGCGACCTCCGCCTTGCTTTTCCCCAGCCCCGCGGCAAGAGAGTTGACCGCGGTTTTCCGCCGCTGGGCAAAGGCGCTTTTGATCACGCGGAAAAAATATTTTTCATCTGTGACCGCGACAGGCGGCGCAGTTCTTGGGCGCAGCCGGATCACCGCGCTGTCCACGTTTGGCGGCGGCAGAAAACTGCTTCTGTCCACGTCAAAGAGATATTCCGTTTCCGCATAATAGCTGACGGCGGCAGTCAGCGCGCCGCAGTTTTTTCCGCCCACGGGCGCGCAGATGCGTTCGGCGGCTTCTTTTTGCACCATCACGGTGATCGTGCGGAAGCGCACGCCGCATTCCAGCAGCAGCATGATGATCGGGGACGTGATATAATACGGCAGGTTGGCGCATACGCATATATCGTCGGCGTCAAAATGCCCGGCGATCAACGCGGGCAGATCGACTTTCATGACGTCCTCGTTCAGCACCTCGGTATTCGGGAAGTCGGCAAGGGTTTTCGCCAGTACCGGCAGCAGACGGGCGTCCAGCTCAAAGGAAACGACCTTTTTCGCCCGTTTCGCCAGCTCCGCCGTCAAAACGCCGATCCCCGCGCCGATCTCGATCACGCCGGTTGCCGCGTCGACGCCCGACCGCCGCGCCATTTCGGGGCAAACCGCAGGATCGATCAGAAAATTCTGTCCCAGCGCCTTGGAAAAATTGAATCCCTGCGCCGAGAGCAGTTTTTTTATGGTATCAATATTTGTTAAATCGTACATCGGTGATCCTTTCTGAATTCTGATTTATCGGCAACGCCGATAAATCAGAAATGAAAAATGAAAGATGAAAAATGAATAATTGCGGAAATCGCTTCGCGATTTGGATTTATAGACGCAAAAAGGGCGCACCTGCTTGTAGGGACGGCCAGTGGCCGTCCGTTGATTTTGCGCATAACCCGGCGGACGCCCAGTGGGCGTCCCTACAGGATCGTGTGACGTTCTTCCTGCGATAAATCAGAATTTACCTTTTCAACTGTCGAATATCTTTCCCCGCGAATCTGAAAATAACGTATTCCCCGATGAGCCGCGAGGCGATCCGTTCGGTATATTTCTCCTGAATCTCCTCGATGCCGAGATTGGTGCTGATGATCGTGGGCAGCCGCTTTAAAAGTCGGGTGTTGATGATATTGTAAATCGCCGATTTTGTAAACTGGGTGGAAAATTCCGCGCCGAGATCATCGAGGATCAGCAGATCGCAGTCCAGCAGCGCCGCTTCCTCCTCGCCGTCGGCTCTGCCGAACTTTTCGTCCTCCAACCGGGAAACGATATTCGGGCAGGAATCGTAGATCACGCCGAAGCCCCGCTCGATCACCTCGCCGGCAATGGCAAGGGAAAGATGGGTCTTGCCCAGTCCCGTTCTGCCGTACATCAACAGATTCGGGCTGTCGGCGGAAAAATCCTCGGCATAGGAGCGGCAATACTCGTAGATCGTCTGCATCACCGCGCGGGAGGACATCCCGCTGCCGCCGTCGTTATCGGGATAATAGCGCAGGTCGAAATCCGAAAAGGCGCACACGTCCAGCGGCGACGCCGCGCAAAGCTCTGCGTACGCCGTGCTTTTGATCAGCTGCTTGAAGCAATCGCACATTTCGCCGTCCCTGGAGCCGGTATCATGGCAGTTTTCACAGGTATAATGCACGTCGAGATAATCCGCAGGATACCCCAACGCAACCAAAAGCTCCTCCAGCTGTCGGCGGTACTGCATGCTTTCCCGCCGTAGCGCGGCGATCCTGCGCTCGATTTCCGCCTTATCCCGCAGCAGCATAATGGACGCGAAGCTGCGGGGCGCGGCCGCGATCTGCCTGTCCAGGTCCTGCGCCTCGGGGCTCTTGCGGAACACCTCGCTTTTGCGCACGGCTGCGTCCAACTCGGCTTGATTGCGCCGCCGCTGCAGCTCCTGCGCTGCTTTACGAACAGTGGAATTTTTATATCTCATTTCCGTTTCTTCCTTTCGTACACGGGCGCGCCCTGCGCCGCTCTTGCCTCCGCAGCGCCGATGTCGTAAGATACCTCTGCGCTGCCGTCGCGCTTGCCCGCAGGCTTCGACGATTTCGGTTTGGCGGCTTTTTCCGCGGCTTCTTTTTGCCTTGTCTCAATATACGCGCGAATCTCCGCCGCATTTTTCAGCCCCGCATCATGCCACGTCACGATCGCCTTATCCATATACGCCATGCTGAATTTTGCGATATGATTCGCCATCTCTTCATAGGCGACGATCAGCACGTCCTCCGCATAACCGAAGGTTACCGTCCATTTGTAAATATAGTCGCTTTGGGTACGCGTGGGCGACGGGTTGGTGATCCCCACCTTTGCGGAGAAACGCTTCCAAACGGCGGCGGTCTCCTCCAGCACGGCGATGCGCGCATTTGCCGCCTCCACGGTCACGATGCCCGCTTCCGCCCAGTTTTCCGCCATACTCTTGATAAAAGCAAGCCCGTCTCTGCCGCTGCTTTTCGCATAGGTGCAGATCAGCAGCACCACGGGCACGGGCAGCCCCAGATGATCGCAGCACATCAGCAGCTGCGCCTGCGTATCATAACCGATGGTCCTGCCGAGGATTCCCTGCGCCTCCCGCAGCATCATGCGAATCTCGGGATCCTCCGCGCTGCGCTTGTTGATCTGCGCGATGGAGGGCTTGATCTCGGGGAGCTTTTTCTTTTCCTTCGGGGGAGACGGTTGCGGCGGTGCCGTCGCCGCTGCTGCCGCAGACGGCGTATCCGTATTTGTTATGATACCCCGTTCCGTCCAGAACAGCAGCGCGTCCGCAGCGTCTCCCGCCTGCAGACCGGTCATTTTTGCGATCGTTGCCAGATCAACAGGGGCCGCCATATTCCGAAACACGGCTAGCAGCACTTTCAGCTGCGCCGCGCCGGCAAGTTTCAAAAAATTGTCGGCAGCTGCCGAGGGCAGCGCAAAAAAACCGCCGGTCGGAGGATTTGCAATATACATTAAAAACTTCTCCAGTATAATTATAATTGATACCTTATAATAGCACACTTTTTTACAAAAGAAAACAGAATTTTCTATATTTTCTTCGATCCGGCACCCTTGTGTAATCTATTGACTATTTCTTTCCAATCGGTTATACTATATAAATGTATAAGTGGGATTTCCGCGTTTTTGCGCATATTCTCGGACTGTTTTTCAAAGGAAACAGATTGAAACCCAAAAAACTACTTATAATTAAGGTGGAACTTATGAAAATGAAACGATTTGCGGCGCTGCTTGCAGCCCTGCTGCTCGCCGTATGCGGCGCGCTTCCCGTCTTTGCGCAGGACGCGACGTCGGCTGCCGCGGCAGAACCGAAGCAACACGCGGTGAAACTTTCCTGTGACAAAAACACCCCGTCGGGCGACATTCTGTACGTCACGGTCGCATTAAGCGGCTGTTCGGGGCTGACGAGCGCGGATCTGCGCTTCAGCTACGATACCGGCGTTCTGACCTTTTTGGGCGCGTCCCTGCTGGGGGCGTGCGCGGGCGATGAAAACTTTATCGCCGCGTTTTCCGAGGCAGACGCTGCCGCAGCAAACGGCTATGTGGGGCTGTCGTTCTTCCATACAAAACAGCTTTCCGCCGAAGAGGGCAACGGCGATCTCTGCGAACTGGCATTCCGCACGTCGGACGGTAAATCCGTCATTAAGGCGGCTGCGTTGTCCTTTATGATCGGCGAGACTGCGGCGAAGGTATCGCTTGGTAAATGCAAGTATTCCTCAGGCATGGGTTACATTTTCCGCCAGTACGGCTCCATGCTGCTGATCGCAGGCGTCGCGCTGGTGGTCATTATCGTGCTGGTCGTTCTGCTGGTTATCATCAACAGGCTGAAAAAACAAGCGAAAATCCAGACCGTGCTGTTTGAGGAAACCGATGCTGCGCCCGATGCAGAAAACGACGCGAAAGCGGAAGCGGAGACCGCAGACGGCGAAGCTGCGAACGAGTCGGTAACCGCGGCGCTCCCTGCGGAAACAACAGAAACAGAGACGGCAGCGCCGTCGGAGGAGGACACTCATGAAGAAGATCAGTAAATTTCTTACCTTTGTATGCGCGTTGGCACTGGCAGGTCTGTTGATGGCGCCCGCCTTTGCCGCCGGACAGCCGGAAATCTCTGTATCTTCCGCGTCCTGCAAGGTCGGCGATACAGTGCAGGTCACGCTGTCGTTAAAAAACGTAAAGAATTTTACCTCCGGTGACATCAATATCCAGTACAATCCCAACATTCTTTATCTCACCGGCGTTACCGAGAGCGCGGCGATGAATTCCGACAGCAGCATCAATATGCTGTACTCCGAGGTGCTGCCCAAGGGCGCAAAGGACGACGACGGCGAGCCGGTACACACCTTTGACCTTTCGCTGTTTCATATCGAAAAATTCCCCCAGTCGCTGGATACCTGCGATGTGCTCACCCTGTCCTTTGAGGCGGTGGGCGGCGGTCAGTGCCCGCTGGTACTTTCCGCGTCCTCCTTTGCGATCGACGAGCGCGAGACTGTTCCCCTGTTTAACAGCGGCATGGTTACCGTTGAGGGCGCAGCGGCGGCAGGCTGGGATTACGCGGAGCATGTGGTTCCGGCGGTTGAGTATACCGACGCGTCCTATCCGTTCGCTCCCGCGTCCACAACAGCGTCCGCCCCGGCGCAATCTGTGATTATTTCGGGCGACGACAAGACGGATTCTGACGGCGCGCAAAGTCTCATGATCGGCAATTCCTCCGCCGTCGGCAACGTCGCAAATAATACCGATAAGAAAAAAATTTCCGTGGGTAAGATCCTGGGCATCTCTGCGGCGGTCGTTCTTGTGATCGGCGGCGTTGCGGCGGCAGTGATCGTCTCCGGAAAAAATAAATATGTAGAAGATGAAACTTAATTCCGAAAAGAGGAGCATGACATGAAAAAAATCAGTATTTTCTCCCTTGCGTTTATCCTGATGGTATCGTTGTTTGTTTTGCCGGTTGCCGGCGCAGCCGTTAATGAGGCATTCTTAGAGGCGGCAGCCAACACCGATAAGCCCTTGCTGTATGTGACGGACGTAACAGGTGCGGTCGGCGATGCGGTCGCGGCAGAGATCGCTATGGCGAATGTGGAAGGTTTTACCAGCGGCGATATTGTCATTCAGTATAATCCCTATATGCTGGAATTTACGGGATTCACCCCCTCGGAGGCAATGCAGTCTTCCAATATCTTCCTGCAGGCGTCCGAGCCGGCGGAAAAGGATCTGTACGGCAACATATTCCATGAGGTCTATATCTCCTTGGTGCATATGGAGCAGTTCCCCGCGGAGCTGGATATTTGTTCGCTGGGATCGCTGCATTTTAACGCTATCGGCGGCGGCGAGTGCCCGCTAATGCTGACTGCCTTTGATATTGCCATTAACGATGTGGAAGTCGATGCGGAGCTGATCAGCGGCGTTGCCGCCATTGAGGGAGAGGTTGCATCCGCATGGGATTACGGCGCTTATGCGCAGGAGCTGATCACCCTGCCCGAGAACGGCGATTATCAGGTGGAAAAGGGCAGCAGCTTTCCCGCTTGGCTGAAAGCGGTTGCCGTTGTCGCGGTGGTTGCGGTGATCGCGCTGGTCATTTTCTTTATTGCAAAGGGTAAAAACATCGTTGACGACGATGATGAATTGGACGCAGCGGAGGACAATGCGGAAGCGAACGAAGAAGCTGGCGCAACCGAAACAAAACCGGAAGAATAATTTGAGAATATTCGCAAAAAAGAGAAGCCGCGCGGCTTCTCTTTTTTGCGAATATTCTCAAATTATTCTTC
>JAFVBH010000075.1 GCA_017480115.1 Clostridia bacterium | reverse complement strand
TCTTGTAGGAATGCCCATTGGGCATCCGTTGATTTTGCGCATAACCCGGCGGACGCCCACTAGGCGTCCCTACAGGATCGCGTGACGATCTTCCTGCGATAAATCAGAAGTTAATGAATGATGAATAGCGAATGATGAATGATTGCGGAACCGCTTCGCGGTTGGATTTATAAAAAATTATGCGCCCACCTATCTATAAAATCAAATCGCGCAGCGATTTCCGAACCTCCTCCCTCTTCCCTCCTACCTCCTACCTGAATTCTGATTTATCGGCTTCGCCGCTAAATCAGAATTTACCTCATAAAAACCCTTGTCAGCAGCGCATTGATCTTGGTATAGGGCTGGTAACGGGGGCGCAGGTCGAGAATCGTCAGTTTATTGACAATGCTTTTCTTATGCGAGAAGGTCTCAAAGCCCGCCTTGCCGTGATACGCGCCCATACCGCTTGCGCCGACGCCGCCGAAGCCCATGCCCGAGGTAAACACATGAATCACCGTGTCGTTGATACAGCCGCCGCCGAAGTCGCAAACGCGCATCATTTTCTTTGCCGCCCTGCCGTCGCCGGTGAAGATATAAAGCGCCAGTGGCTTTTCCCCCGCGCGAATGAACGCCGCAGCCTCGTCAAGATTCTTCACCGTCAGGATCGGCAGCAGCGGGCCGAAGATTTCCTCCTGCATGACCGCGTCGCCGCGCGTCACATGATCCATGATCGTCGGCTCGATTTTCAGCGCCGACGCGTCCGACCGTCCGCCGTACACCACTTTATCCGGGTCGATCAATCCGCGCAGCCGGTCGAAATGCTTTTGGTTGATGATCTTGCCGTAATTCTCGTTTTGCAGCGGCGCGCCGCCGAACTGCCGATGAATCTCCTTTTTCAGGCATTCAATAAATTGGTCCTTGATCGATTCCTCACAAAGGAAATAATCCGGCGCAACGCAGGTCTGCCCGCAATTGAGCAGCTTGCCGAACACCGCCCGCCGCGCCGCAAGGCGCAGGTTCGCTGTTTTATCGATCACGCAGGGGCTTTTTCCGCCCAGCTCCAGCGTGACGGGCGTCAGATGTACCGCCGCCTTTTGCAGAACGACGTTGCCGACGGCTTTACTGCCGGTAAAAAAGATATAGTCAAATGCTTCGTCCAGCAGCGTGGCGTTCTCCTCCCTGCCCCCGGTGACAACCGCCACATAGTCGGGAGGAAACAGCCGCGCGATGATGGTTTGCAGCATCGCCATGGTATTGGGCGCGTAGGCGCTGGGCTTCAATACGCAGGTATTCCCCGCCGCCAGCGCGTCTGCCAGCGGCGTCAGCGTGAGCATCAGCGGATAATTCCACGGGCTCATGATCAGGGTCACGCCGTAGGGCGCGGGCTTTGTATAGCTATGGGAAAAGGTCTGAATTATGGGGGTATGCACCGTTTTTTCCTTGGCGAAGCCGCGAATATGCCGCAGCATATAGTTGATCTCGCAGATCGTCAGCCCGATCTCACTCATAAAGCTTTCGATCGGCGCCTTGCCCAGATCCACCCGCAGCGCGGCGGCGATCTCAGTTTCATGCCGGATCAAATAATATTTGAGCCGTTTCAAGGCGGCGATCCGATATTCTACGGACAGCGTTTTACCGCTTGAGAAAAACTGCCGCTGCTTCTCCACGATGGCGGCGACGGATTCCTTTGTCATTGCAATTCCTCTTTTCACGTTTATTATCTTGATTTTAGGCGAGAAATAATAAAATATTGTTTAATTACTATTAACCGCAGGCATAAAAAATATGACTGATCTGCAAAAAACGATCAGTCATATATAATTTACGGACACAATTTATTTGTAAAATTCCTGCGCGATCCGCTTTCCCTCCGGCGTAGCGGCAAGCCCGCCCCTGCCGGTCTCCCGCAGAGACTCGTCCAGCCGCCTGCCCACCGCGCCCATGGCATCGACGATCTGATCCGGCGGGATACGGGACGTGATCCCCGCCAGCGCCATATCCGCCGCCGCGCAGGCGTTGACCGCCCCGGCGGCGTTGCGTTTGACGCAGGGAACCTCCACCAGTCCCGCCACAGGGTCGCAGACCAGCCCCATCAGGTTTTGCAGAGCGATCCCCGCAGCCGCGGCGATCTGCGCGGGACTGCCCTTGCGGATATAGACCAGCGTTCCCGCCGCCATCGCGGACGCGGCCCCGATCTCCGCCTGACACCCCGCCTCCGCGCCGGACATGGACGCCCGTTCGGCGATCACCGAGCCGATCCCCGCGGAGACGAACAACGCGTCGATCGCGTCGTCCTCCGTCAGCAGCCCGCGCCGATACAACGGCAGCAGCACCGCGGGCAGCACCCCGCAGGCGCCGGCGGTGGGCGCCGCCGCGATCCGCTTCATGCAGGCGTTGGATTCGGCGGTTTTCAGCGCGCACGCCATCACGTCGGCAAGATAATCGCCGCACAGGGGCGCGCCGTCGACGGCGTATGCGTCCATTTTGCCGCCGTCCCCGCCGGACAGTCCGCTGGCGGAGCGATCGGCGGGATCGTAATTTTTTACGGAATCCAGCATTGTGCGCCATATCGCCCGCATACGGGTATACGCGTCCGCAGGCGCGATCCCGAAATTCTCCGTATTACTTTCGGCGACGATCTGCGGAAACGACTTCCCGCTGTCGGCGCACGCGTTGATAATTTCTGCAAAAGAATCCAGCTTCATAATTTCACCCGATGTTCCGTTCAATCGTTAAACCCGTCCAAAAAGATCACGCTGAGAATCTCCGGCATTTGCTCCAGCGCGGCGACCGCCGCGTCGGGCACGGACTGATCCGTCTCAAATACCATGATCGCGCAGCCGCCCCGATGGTCGCGGTACAGCTGCATCGTGGCGATATTGATCCCGTGCCTGCACAGCTCCTTCGCCACGTCGGAAACGGAACCGGGCTGATCCGTATTGCGCACGATCAGCGTAGGCATATCGGCGGAGAAGCTGACAGGAATCCCGTCGATCTTATCCACATGGATCCTGCCGCCGCCCACGGAGGACGCCTGTATCTCCATGGTTTTCCCCGACGCGCCCCGCAGCCGCAGCAGCGCGGTATTGGGGTGCGCCTCTTTTAATTCCGTAACGGAAAAAGTAATCGCGACCCGCGCCTGTTTGGCGATCTGCAAGCTGTTCGGGATTCCGGTATCGTCCGGCAGCATGCCGAGAATGCCCGCCGCCAGCGCGCGGTCGGTGCCGTGCCCGCGGTAGGTCGCGGCAAAGGAGCCGTGCAGCAGAATCTCTGCGGCAATCGGCGGCTCGCCCAAAAGTCTGCGCGCCGTCAGTCCGATCCGCACCGCCCCCGCCGTATGAGAGCTGGACGGTCCCACCATCACGGGTCCTAAAATATCAAAAATGTTCATAAGCCTCACCCTGCCGATCGGGAACGCGCGCCCTTATCGTTTGAAAATCGAATTGATATGTTGAAAGTAGGCAGCGTCTACCTGCGCAATGGTCTCCGCCGTGGTTCTGTACAGCCAGTTGCCCGCCGCCCTGCCGGGGGTATTCATGCGCGCGTCGGCGCCGAAGCCACACATATCCTGAAACGCGATGACCGCCAGCTTTGCGCCGGAGCGCCATACCGTCTCGATGATCTTGCGGCAGGACGGGCTGTGGTAGCCGCCCTCGCCCCAGTTTTCGCCGGAGAACCCGCAGTAATCCAGCGCGAATTTCCGCTCCCGCGCCGACGCCTCCCAAAGATACCCCAGCAGCGTGTTATTGTCGTGGGTGCCAACGTAGGCGACGCAGTTGGCGGGGTAATTATGGGGCAGATGAGTGCTGTCGCCGTCCGGATCGAAGCCGAACTGTATGACCCGCATACCGGGGAATCGGGTATCCTCCAGCAGCTGCACCACGTCCTCGCCGAATACGCCCAGATCCTCCGCGACGATCTGCGCCTCGCCGATCTCCGCACGGATCGCGTCAAACAGCCGCATGCCGGGACCCTCCAGCCATTCGCCGGTTTTGGCGGTCTGCGCGTCGGCGGGTACCGCCCAGTACGAGGCAAACGCGCGGAAATGATCGATGCGCACCGTGTCGTACAGCTTCAGCGCGGCGCGAATCCGCTGGATCCACCAGCGGTAGCCGTCCCGTTCCATCGCGTCCCAATCGTACAGCGGGTTGCCCCAAAGCTGCCCGTTTTCGGAAAAATAATCCGGCGGCACGCCCGCCACCCGTTTGCGGGCAAAGGTGCGCCGATCCAGCTCAAACAGCGCGGGATTGCTCCAAACGTCGGCGCTGTCCGCCGAAACATAGATCGGCATATCCCCGAGGATTTTCACCCCGTGTTCATTGGCGTACTGCTTAATATCCTGCCATTGCGTATAGGCGATATACTGCGCAAATTTAAAAAACCGCTGCTCCTCGGCGTATTTTTCGATATTCTGCTCCGCCGTCGCAAACACGGCCTCTTCCTTGTCCCATGCATACCACGGCTTGCCGCCGTTCTTTTCCTTTAACACGCAGTAAAGGGAGTACCCCTCGCACCACGGCGCTTCCGCGCAGAACGCCTCGACCTTTTCCCAAAGCGCGCTGTCCGCGCGCCGGTACGCCGTCCGCAGCAGGGCGCGGCGGGTATCTGCGGCAAACGCATAATCCGCGGTGTAAGGCGAGCCGTGATAGCGGCACTTTTCAACGTCCCCGCGCTCGACAAGCCCCATGGCAAGCAGCCCCTCGGGATCGATCAGAAATTCCGCGATGGCAAATGCGCCGTTGGAGGCGTAAGGCGAACCGTAGGGATCCGTCGGATTCAGCGGCAGCACCTGCCAGTAGGAAAATCCCATATCCTTGATTTTTTTTATAAACCGCTTCGCTTCGCCGCCCATGACGCCCACGCCGTACGCCGACGGCAGGCAGGTCACATGCAGCAAAACGCCGCTTGCTCTGGTATTTAACATACAGTAGCTTCCCCCAATTTTCCCAAAATAACGACGGGAACAGTATACCACATTTTATCGCCTGCTGACAACAGGAAATTTTCATCGGCAATTGCCGCAAAAGTCTGCCATATCCCGCAACATTATTGACAATATCCCTGTTTTTCCTATATAATATAGATGAATTTATGTCAGTTTTTTCACTGTATGAAAGGAGTTTTATCTATGGGTCTTATCAAAGCCGGCGTTGGCGCCGTGGGCGGCGTTCTTGCCGATCAGTGGAAGGAATTTTTCTATTGCGAATCCCTGGACAAAAACGTCATGGTGGTCAAGGGGCAGAAGCGTATCGGCGGCCGCTCCTCCAACACCAGAGGCAGCGACAATATCATCTCCAACGGCTCCGGCATCGCCGTTGCCGACGGCCAGTGCATGATCATCGTCGATCAGGGCAAGGTGGTCGAGGTCTGCGCCGAACCGGGCGAGTACACCTACAACACCTCCACCGAACCCAGCATCTTCACGGGTTCCCTGGGTGAGGGCATTAAAAATACCTTTAAAACCATTGGGAAGCGCTTTACCTACGGCGGCGATACCGGCAAGGATCAGCGCGTTTACTATTTCAATATCAAAGAGCTGATCGACAACAAGTTCGGCACACCCAATCCCGTGCCGTTCCGCGTGGTGGACAGCAAGATCGGGCTGGATATTGACGTATCCGTCCGCTGCTCCGGCGTGTATTCCTATAAGATCGCCGACCCCATTCTGTTCTACACCAACGTCTGCGGCAATGTGGCGCAGGAATATACAAGGGACGAGCTGGACGGTCAGTTAAAGACCGAATTTATCAGCGCCCTGCAGCCCGCGTTCGGCAAGCTGTCCGAATTGGAGCTGCGCCCCAATCAGATCGTCACCCACAATACTGAGCTGGAAAACGCGCTGAACGACGCGCTCTCGAACAAGTGGAGCGAGCTGCGCGGCTTGAAGGTCGTCAGCGTCGCCATCGGCTCGCTGACCCTGCCCGAAGATGACGCGGAGATGATCAAGCAGGCGCAGCGTACCGCGATCATGCGCGATCCCACCATGGCGGGCGCAACGCTCGTCGGCGCGCAGGCGGACGCGATGCGCGCGGCGGCGGCAAATCAAGGCGGCGCGATGAACGGCTTTGTCGGCATGGGCATGGCAATGAACGCCGGGGGCGCAATGAACGCCCAAAATCTGTTTGCCATGGGGCAGCAGAATCAACAGGCTGCGGCGCCCGCGGCAGACGGCTGGAAATGCCCGTCCTGCGGAGCGGCGGCAAACGGCAATTTCTGCCCCGAGTGCGGCACAAAGAAGCCCGAGGCGAATCGCTGGACCTGCGGCTGCGGCGCGGCGAATACCGGCAAATTCTGCTCCAACTGCGGCGCGAAAAAGCCCGAGGCGGCGCCGCTTTACCGCTGCGACAAATGCGGCTGGGTACCGGAGGATCCCAAACATCCGCCGAAATTCTGCCCCGAGTGCGGCGATCCCTTTAACGAAAACGACATTCAGTAAATGAGTATCAGAAGGAGCTGACCTTCCATGGCAGATTTACTTGAATATAAGTGCCCGTGCTGCGGCGGCGCAATCAATTTTGACAGCGCGACGCAAAAAATGAAGTGTCCCTACTGCGACACAGAGTTCGATCCGGCGGCGCTGATGTCACGCGACGAGGTCTTGAAGCAACCGCAGAAGGATCATATCCACTGGGACACGCAGACGCAAAGCGTTTGGAGCGAGGACGAGAAAGCCGAACTGCGCTCCTACATATGCCGATCCTGCGGCGGTGAGATCATCGGCGACGCGCAAACCGCTGCCGCCAGCTGTCCCTATTGCGGCAACCCCGTCGTAATGACCGGGCAATTTTCGGGCGATCTGCGTCCGGATTACGTGATCCCCTTCAAGCTGGACAAAAAGGCGGCAAAGGAAAAATACGACGCCTTTATCCAGGGCAAAAAGCTGCTGCCGAAAATATTTAAGGATCAGAACCATATCGACGAGATCAAGGGCGTCTACGTTCCCTTCTGGCTGTTTGACGCGGACGTGGACGCGAATATCCAGTACGAAGCGACCCGCACCCGCGTTTGGAGCGACCGGGACTATGACTATACCGAGACCAGCTATTTTATGGTGGACCGCGCGGGACGCATCGCCTTTGACCGCGTGCCCGTGGACGGCTCGTCCAAAATGCCGGACGATTTGATGGAATCCATCGAACCGTTTGATTTTAACGACGCCGTGGACTTTCAGACCGCCTATCTGGCGGGCTATCTTGCCGATAAATTTGATGTCGGCAGCGAGCAGAGCGTCAGCCGCGCCAACGCCCGCATCAAAACCAGCGCCGAAGCCGCCTTTGCGGACACGGTCACGGGCTATAACGCCGTATTGCCCAAATCCGGCAATATCAACGTGCAAAACGGCAAGGCGAAATACGCGCTGTATCCGGTTTGGCTGCTGAACACCACGTGGAACGGCAAACAATACACCTTTGCCATGAACGGGCAGACCGGCAAATTTGTCGGCGACCTGCCGATGGACAAGGGCGCGTATTGGAAATGGTGGGCGCTGTATTCCGGCGTCGCCGGCGCGGTCTGCGCAGGACTCACCGCGATTCTCTATTTCAGATAAGGGGGGGCGGGCGCATGAAAAAGAGAACTCCTTTGATCCCGCTACTCCTCGCGCTTGTCCTTGCGCTCCTGCTGCCGACAACCGCTCTTGCCGCAGACGCGGCGTCGCTTGACGACAGCGATATGGTTCTGTACGCGTCAAGCGACAGTATTCCCGCCGACGCCTCCCTGCTCGGGCAGGTCGCCGCAGCTTATGACGGCAGCGCCGTAACCGATCTTGCAGGGCTGCTGTCCGCAGGGGAAATCGAGACGCTGAACGAAAAGCTTGCTGCCGTGCGCGGCAGCTACGGCATTACCGCCGCGGTCGTCACGGTTGATTCCATGAACGACTATTTCTACGCGCAGGACGCGGCGGACGATATTTATGATTATATTATCAACGCAGACGGCGACCGCCCCGACGGCATTCTGTTCTTCATCACCATGGGCGAGCGCAAGTGGCATATCTCCACCGTCGGCGCGGGCATTCGGATTTTTACCGACGCGGGACTGGAATATATGGAGGATAATTTTATTGACGATCTGCGCGACGGCGATTATTACGGCGCGTTTGACGCCTACGCGTCCCTATGCGCGTCCTTTTCCGCGCAGGCGGCTTCCGGCGCGCCTTACGACGCCGACAATTTGCCGAAAACGCCGATGAGCCCGGTCTGGTTTGCGGTTGCCGTGGGGATCGGTCTTTTGATCGGTACGCTGATCATGACGTACTACAAATCCCAACTCAAGACCGTGCGCATGCAGCAGTCGGCGCATAACTATATCAGAAACGGCAGTATGGCGATCACCGGCAGCCGCGACGTATTTCTGTACAGCCACGTCAACCGCGTTGCCAAGCCGAAGGAAAGCGGAAGCCCGGGCGGTTCCGGCACCCATAGCGGGTCCTCCGGCGCGTCCCACGGCGGGCGCGGCGGGTCTTTCTGAGCGGGAGACGCTGCCCCGGCAGGGAACGCATATCAGAACAGCAAAGAACCCTTGTTTGCGGACAGGGGTTCTTTTTCCGTACAAAAACAGGCGCGGCGCTGCAGGAAACAGACTTGACTATTTCACCGGATGCGGCTACAATAGTAGCCGGTGTTTGATTTTAAATATCACGGAGGAATCATCATGCCGCTTACGCATAGACAAAGCTTTTTTAAAGGCGCCAAAGACGGGATCCCGATCTTCCTCGGCTATTTTGCCGTCGCGCTGACGCTGGGTATCCACGTAAAAGAATACGGACTGACCCCCTTGCAGGGTATGCTGGCGAGCCTGACGAACAATACGTCCGCAGGGGAATTTATCGGCTTTCAGACCATCGCGGAGGACGCAGGTTACTGGGTGCTGATCATTGCGGAGATCGTCGCCAATGCCCGCTATCTGCTGATGTCCTTTGCGCTGAGCCAAAAGCTCCCCGCCGAAACCCCGATTTGGCAACGGCTGCTGATGGGACACGGCGTTACCGATGAAATTTTCGGCATTTCCATCGCCGTGCCGGGAAAGCTCGATCCGTTTTATACCTACGGCGCGATTGCGGTGGCGGTTCCCGGCTGGACAGGCGGCACGTTTTTGGGCGCGATCCTCGGGAATATTTTGCCGGTCAGTATCGTCAGCGCCCTGAGCGTGGGACTTTACGGCATGTTTATCGCCGCGTTTATCCCGCCCGCCAAGAAAGATAAGATCATGGCGGGGCTGATTATCGTCAGCTTCGCGCTGAGCCTTCTGTTTGCCAAGCTGCCGATATTCGCGCATATTCAGGACGGCGTCAAGATTATTATCCTGACGGTGGTTATCTCCGCCGCCGCCGCGCTGATTTTCCCCAGAAAGGAGAACGAAGATGCAGCATAACGTCTATATCTATATTTTCGTCTGTATGGCGCTGGTGACCTATATTATCCGCATTCTGCCGCTGACGCTGATCCGCAGGGAGATCAAAAATCGCTTTATCCGCTCGTTTCTGTACTACGTCCCCTATGTGACGCTGGCGGTCATGACGTTCCCCGCGATCCTCAGCGCGACCCAAAGCCCGATCTCCGCGGCGCTCGCGCTCGGGGTATCGATCCTCGTGGCATTGTTCGGCAAAAGCCTGTTTCAGGTCGCCCTGTCCGGCTGCGCCACCGTGTTTATCGTTGAATTGATCATGAGCTTTATAAAGTAATTACTCAATTCCAAAAATAAATACCCTTGAAATCAAGTAAAAACGCCGCCTGCGGATCACGATCCGCAGGCGGCGTTTGTCATTCTTTTTATTTTCAGAAAAGCTCGGGGTGATTCTTCGCAACAACCTTAAACGCTTCGTCGGCGATCTCGGCGGTGCGGTTAATATCCTCGTCCGACAGGGACGCGTTGATGAAGTGATTGTGATGGCTGGTGATGTACACGCCGCGTCTGACCACTTCGGAAACCCATTCCTGATGCAGGATCAGGCTGTCGTCGTTGGCGATCCGCAGGTAGAACAAGGTGGGTTCGCCGGACACACGCAGGTCAAAGCCGTTGTTGGCGGCGGCAGCCTGCAGCGCGGCGGTGACCTTCAAGCCCTTTTCACGGAACAGCGTGGGCGCGTTCAGGTTCTTCAGCTTGTTGATGCAGGCAATACCTGCGGCAAAGGGAACGGCGCTCATCCAGTAGCTGCCGGTATAGGACAGGTTGCTGATGGCGGATTTCAAGAAATCCTTACCGCAAAGCGCGGAGACGTTCCAGCCGTTGGCAATCGCCTTACAGAAGCAGATCAGATCCGCCTCAAAGCCGTAGAAATGGTCGGAACCCGCAAGGTCAAGGCGAAAGCCCGCGCGCACGTCATCGATGATCAGCACGATGCCCTTTTGCGTGCAGAGCTTTCTGACCTTCTGCCAGTAGCCGTCTGCGGGCAGGACGTTGTCCGAGAAATTGCCGTGCAGATAGGGGGTGGAAATAAACGCCGCGATCTCGCCCTCGTTCTCGGCGACGACCTTTTCCAGCTGCTCAAAATCGTTCCAGTCAACGTAAAGGTTATTGGCAACGTCCTCGGGGATAACGCCGGGGTAATCGACCTTCTGCGTCCAGGGCGCAACACCGTGATAGAAGCCGTTGACAAAGATGATCTTCTTTCTGTGGGTGGCGGCACGGGCAGTCATAATCGCCGCCGTGGTAACGTCGCCGCCGTTCTTGGCGAAGAACGCCCAATCGGCGCAGGCAACGGTATCCACCATCAACTCCGCCAGCTCAACGATCTTGTAAGAGGGCGTGGTAACGCAGTTTTCCAGCTTCAGCTGCTCCAGCGCGGCGGCGTCCACATCGGGATCGCCGTAGCCCAGCACGTTGGGGCCGTAGCCGCACATATAGTCGATAAATTTATTGCCGTCCACGTCCCAAAAATAGGAGCCTTTCGCTTTTTCACTGAGCAGCGGGAAGCTGGTTACGGGAATGCAGCAGCCCTCCGCGGGGCCCTGGTGCCCGTAAAGTCCCGAGGGAATGACCTTGGTGGCTCTGTCGAACCACGCGCGGCTTTTGGTATATTCATTGATTTTCGTAGCCATGTCTGTTCCTCCTTTAAGCAAGATAAAGCGCGACGCGGTCAAGGATACGGTTGACGTTGTCGATCATCGAGATCATACCGCCCATGCGGATCGCGCCGGAACCGATGCAGGCGACGGCGTTGATCTCACCGTCGAAGAGCTGTCTTGCCAGCTTGATGTCCGCAAATTCCATGCAGGCGCGGTAGGCTTCGGGGCGCTTTTTCAGCGTAAGCAGATGATGATCCTCCACGCGGATCGTCACTGCGGGTCCGTCCTTGACGCCCATCATAATGTCGCCGTCCACGATGAGGTGTGCGCTGAACTTGCCGATCTCGTCCTGATTGCCGATCTGCGCGATGGCGACGGCGATGGTATAGAGCATGAGCGTGGTGCTCTTTCTGTAAAACTCCTCGTCCTGCAGATTCTCAGACGTGGCGCGCATGTACTTATTCAAAAGATCGGTCAGCGGAATAAAGTTTTTCAGCAGGAACTTAATATGCTGAAAGCCCTTGGAGGGAATGGGCGTGACGGTACCGTCGATCATGCCGTTGAATTTCTCGCAGGAAGAGAACGGCAGCAGAATATCGCATTTTTTGATCCCGTCATCCATACGGCATCTGCCGTTGGTGAAGAATGTAAGGGTCGCCGAGGGGCCGCCCTTTACGTCAAAGCCTATGGAAACGGGCTTTTTGTTGGTCAAGAGCGCCCTTGCGCCTTCATCGATCTCGCATAAATTCTCAAGCGTGCCGAGCACCGCGTACAGGTTAATATACGCAAGCGTTCTTGCATCCGGTTTTGAATTCATCATTTGCGGATTCCTCCTTTATGTAATAAAAATATAGACAAAAATATTTTATCATTTGCAACGAGTGTTGTCAATCATCACAGAAAAAAAACAGAAATTTGCAAAAAAATCAATACCTTACGGCGCTTGCCGGTCAATTTAACCAATCGCTGCGGCAATTTGCGGCAGGATCACCCGTTTGATCAGCGTTTCCATGGCGATACGGTTCTCCGCAATACTCATGCCCACACGCTCCGAAGATTTGGTCGCGGCAATATCCGTAACCTCCCCTGCTGTATTGATCAGATAACAGCGGCGCAAATTCTCTGCCGTATGCAGAATCTTCCCTGCGTCGTCTCTGCCGCTGTTCCACTCCAGCACATAGTTTTGTCCGGTATCCGGCAGGGCGAATACCGCCGTCAGCAATTCCGCATCGATTCCGTACTGTTGATTGACAATTTTTATAAATTTATTTTCTGCGCTGCCATCCACATTCAACGTACCGTTGGCAGAGGTAATGGGCGGCGCCGTCGTCGCGGCGGGCGCGGCGGTCGTTACAGGCGCCGACGATGCGGTCTGCGGCGGCTGCAGCGTTATCGGCTGCGCTGCCGTCGTTTGCGGCAGGGTCGGCACGGTTTGCGCGGACAGCCCGTAATACAAGGTCGTCTCGGGCGCGGCGGTCGCGTCCGTCTGCTGCCCGGGAACGAGGTATATCACGGTATTCTGCGGCGCGGTCGCGGTCTGCTCCGCACTGTCGGGATTAACAAACATCAGCAACAGGCCGAAGATCATCGCGGCGGCGATCACGATCCACAACGCCGCAGTCTTGATCCGCTTGCGTTTCAGCATCTCCGCTTCGGTTTGAAATTCATCTTTGGCGCGCTTTTTTCTCTGCTCTGCCAAGCGGATTCCCCCTTCCGTTTTTTATTGTACCACAAAATTACGCCGGATACAATGAAAAAAAGCAACAGCCGCCCGAAAAAAGCGCCGTTGCTTTTCATGACAAAACAGGGATATAAGGACAGTTTATTCGTCCGCGCCCGAGGTCAGCCCTCCGAAGACGCCCTTGATTACAGAAACAAAACCGCTGAAGATATTGGTATCGCCGGATCTGACGTTGTCGATCAGGTTCTTGATGGCGGGCACCTCGATAAAGAAATCCTTGACGGTCTGAAACAGTTGCTCAAGCATGTCTTTCGCTCCTAACTGCAATAGATTTATCTTGACTACAGGTGTCAGTATAGCACACTGCTGCAATAATATAATTACTTTTTAGAAAAATAAGAAATCTTTTCAAAATATTCACAAGTTCGCGTCTATTTTTTGTACAAAAAAGACAGTTAATGACAAATCAATGTCAAAATTAGACTTTATTTATGAACGAATCATGAATACAAATCAGGATTTCTCCGCATCTCCGTGCGGGTGCTTTTCTGAAATTTTATGAGAAATAAACTCCGCGATCTTCTGTCCGGCATTATGATGCTCCTCTGCGTCCTCAGCAGCTTCCGCCTCCTGCAGAATCTCGTCGGCGCTTCTGCCGGTCTTTGCCGCCTCTTCCTCGGCGACCGAGCGGCGGGTTTTAAAGAGCTTGATAATGCCCTCGTCCACCAGCAGTTTAAGAATAATCACAGTCAGCGGCAGCAGGAACAGCCCGATCGCCCCGAAAATTCTTGTGCCGATATACATGGACGCAATGGTGACGATGGCGGGCAGGTCAAACTGACCGGCGACCAACTTCGGTTCAATGATCTGACGAATGATCGTGATGATCACATACATGACGATCAGCCCGACGCCCATACCGATATTTTTTGTAATCAGCGAAATGACCGCCCAGGGGACAAGCACGGTGCCGGTGCCAAGCACGGGCACAATATCGATAATGGCGATCAGCAGCGAAACGGGGATAATATACCCGCTGGTGTAAATACCCGCCAGCTTCAGGATCCCGAGCCCCAGCGCCAGCTCCGAGGTGGTGATCAATACGATCAGCGCGTAGGATTTAATAATTTTGCCGATTGAGAAGAATACCAGCTTTTTCGTGCGGACCAAGTTGCTGCGGCGGCTGTCGCTGAATTGCAGAAGGATAAAATCCTTAATCGTATTATAATCCGCAGTCAGGAAGCAGGAGGAAATCACGGTAATGAGGATCGCGACCACCACGATGGGCAGCTGCTTGACGGTACTCCACGCGCCGCTCAGCGGCGTTTTCAGCGCGGAAAGCAGGCTGCTGCCGGACAGCTTGGAGACGCCGGCGGTCAGCGAATCGGTGGAAAATCTGTTCACCGCGTCGGTCACGGTCGCGGACAGCGAGCCGGGCAGCTTTGCCGCAAAATCCAGCAAGCCGTTTTTGACGGACTCAATGATCGACGGCAGCACGGACAGCTTGGAGGACAGGAACGTCACGAAATCCTTCAGTTTGGAGGTCAGCTGCACACCGAGGATCGCGATCAGCGTAACGATCAGCGCGGAGATCAGTACGACCAGCACCGTTCCCGCAATGCCGCGGGAAATCTTGTTCTTGGACTTGCGATGAATAAAATTGACCGGCCGCTGTAAAAAATATGCCACGAAGAACGCGATCAAAAAGGGCGCCACATAGGGCAACGCCCAGCGCACAAAAAGATAAAACAACCCGACAAAAATCGCGAAATACGCTATATTAATAATGAAAGACAAATGCTTTGCCGTATTATGATCCATAAATATCCTCATTCCTCAACAGTAATATATGGCTATCATATCCTATTTTTCAGACATTTACAAGCGTTTTTTGGAAAAAACCGAATGTCGCAGCACAACAATGAGGAACGGGAGGTCGATCAGGGCGACAAATCAGCAAAAATGTTTATGCAAGTCGGCATATATGATACAACCTGTCAATAAAAGCATAAGAACGTTTGCAATAGGAACAGACAGGGGCAACAGCAAACACAGCATGAGACGAAAAATCTACAATTATAAAATACTTGTGGATTATAATCGCAAATCAGCCGTGTTTTTGCCCCGCTCGCGGTATCATCGTACCGCTTCAGAACAAAAACACGGCTTCTTTCTGCCTTATTCAGCAGTCTGCCAACGCTGTCTGTCTGTAATTAATTACTTGGACTTGGATTTCTTTGCGGAATCCATAAATCTGTAGCAAAGCGCTGCAAGCGCACCGCCGACCAGCGGCGCTGCGATAAATACCCAAACGTTTTTCAGCGCGTCGCCGCCCACCAGCAGCGCGGGGCCGAGGCTTCTCGCGGGGTTGACGGAGGTACCGGTGTACGCGATACCGAGAATGTGTACCAGCGTCAGGGAAAGACCGATGACAAGCCCTGCGGAGGCGCCGAAGTGCTCCTTGGAGGTTACGCCCATGATGGCAAGGACGAAAACAAAGGTCAGGATCACTTCGATCAACAGGGAAAGACCGACGTTGCCCTTGTAAAGACCGTTGGTACCCAGACCGGTCTCTTTGCTGATAAAGGGCAGCAGTAATGCCGCGCCTATCGTTGCGCCGATGCACTGGGATACCACATAGCCGAAGAAATCCTTTACGGAAAGCTTGCCGTTGATAAGCATGGCAAGGGAAACCGCGGGATTGACGTGGCAGCCGGACACATTGCCGATGGAGTACGCCATGGCAACGATCACAAGACCGAACGCAAGCGCGGTCAACAGATAGCCGGTACCGTTCTCAGCAGAACAGCCGACGGTGGCGGCAGTGCCGCAGCCGAAGAAAACGAGGACGAAGGTGCCGATACACTCGGCGAGATACTTTTTAACAGAACGCATATTTCATTCTCCTTTGTTTATTTTTTACAGACAAGCGTTTTATTTATCCGAGTTGTATTTACTTGGATTTGAAAAAAGCGCAAAATGCTTTATATGCCATGTATATGTCATATTTGGCGGTCAGCTCATAGGGGGAATGCATGGACAGCACAGGTACGCCCAGGTCTACAGTATTGACGCCCAGATGGGAAATATACATTGCCACGGTGCCGCCGCCGCCTGCGTCGACCTTACCCAGTTCGCCGGTCTGCCAGAGAATATTTTCACCGTCAAGAATCCCGCGCACCTTGCCCATATATTCTGCGGACGCATCGTTGGTACCGCTCTTGCCGCGGGCGCCGGTATACTTGGTGATCACAACGCCTTTGTTTAAAAACGCGCTGTTGCGCTTTTCAAATACGTCGCTGAAGGTGGGGTCATATGCAGCGTTCACGTCGGCGGACAGACACTCGCTGTTGCGCAGCGCGTCGTTGACGTCAACACTCTCCAGATTGGCAAGATCCTCGATAAACTGCGCCAGGAAACGGGATTCCAGCCCCGTATTACCCTCGCTGCCGATCTCCTCCTTATCCGTCAGCACGGAAAGGCAGGTGTACTCGGGATTTTCAATATCCAGCGCCGCGACCACCGCCGGGTAGGCGCAGACGCGGTCGTCCTGCCCGTAAGCGCCGATCATACTGCGGTCAAAGCCAATATCGTCCGCCTTGAATGCGGGTATGGCTTCGATCTCCGCGCTCTGGAAATCGCGCTCAGTAATGCCGTATTTATCGTTCAGGGCCTTCAGGATCGCCAGTTTGACGGCGTCGGATTCGCAGCCATTGAATTTACGGGAACCGATAATGATGTTCAGTTCCTCGCCCTGAATGCCCTCGGCAAGGCTGCGTTTGCTCTGCTTGGCGCCCAGATGGGGCAGCAGATCGCTGATGACAAACTTCGGGTCGCCCGCGTCCTCACCGATGCGGACAGAGACCTTTTCGCCGTTCGATTTGACCACAACGCCGTGCAGCGCCAGGGGAATGGCGGGCCACTGATATTTGCGGATCCCGCCGTAGTAGTGGGTCTTAAAGTAGCCGATCTCCGTATCCTCATACAAAGGATTGGGCTTCAGATCCAGCCGGGGGGAATCGATATGCGCCGCGGCGATCTTTACCCCCTCGGCGACGCTGCGTCTGCCGAACACCGTCAAAATCACTGCCTTGCCGTGAATGGGAAAATAGACCTTGTCGCCGGGCTCATAGCCGAAATTCTTGCTGAATTTCTTAAACCCGTTTTCCTCCGCCATGCGAATGATCTCCGCCGTCGCCTCCCGCTCGGTCTTGGCGGCGTTCAGAAAATCCTTGTAGCCCTCGCAGAACTCGTCCGCGCTGACCTTATCCGCGTCGCTCAAAACCTCATCGGCATGCTGCGGCTTGTAGAACAACTGCTCTTTCAGCAGCTCCGCCTCGGATTTTGTTTCACTCATTGTAATCACCTCTGCATTTATTTATAAAGCTCCTGATATTTTTTGAAAGCCTTATTTACTTTTTTTACGTAATACGCCGTTTCGGAAAACGGGATCTCCTTCAGCGTCTCGCCGTCGTCGGAATAGTCGGGATTTTTCAGCCAGCCGGCAACCGCGTTCATGCCCGCGTTATAGGCGGCGAGGGCGGTATCGGTATTGTTAAATTCCCGCAATAAAATGGATAAAAAGAACGTGCCGTATTTGATTGACGTTTCGCTGTCCAGCAGCATTTCCTCCCCGAGCGCCTCCCCCGTCTTGGTTTGCAGCCAGACAAAGGTCTCGGGAGTGATCTGCATCAGCCCTTTCGCCCCCGCGTGGGAGACCGCGTCGGGTCTGAAGCTGCTTTCCGTTTCCATGACGGAAAATACCAGCGCCGGGGAAACGCCGTACGTCTGCGCGTATTGTAACACCGTGCTTTCATATTCCCGATAGGAACCCTTCTCGGCAAGCAAGCCGACGACCGGCACGGCGATCACCGCGGCAAGCAGCAAAAGCATGCCGACGGCGCGGGTAATATGTTCACGTTTCGATATTTTCGGTAATTTCATAGCTCTCTCCGATTTGTTTGATGACCGATGCCGTCAGGGCTTGCAGCTCCGCATCCTGCCCGTTCAGCAGTATCATATCCGCCCGCGCGGTGTAATATGCCTCGGGCTCCTGCGCGCGGATACGCGCGTCCGCCGCCGCGGCGGAAATCCCGTCCCGCGCCATAATGCGCGCTTTGCGCAGCTCGGCGGGCGCAGTCACGGCAATCGTGAAATCGCAGTCCGCGTCCGCGCCGCTTTGAAACAGCAGCGCCGCGTCGATGACGGCGGGGATATTTCGGCTGCCGGCGGCAAAGGCAAGCTGCCGGGCGCGCGCCAGAATCGCGGGGTGCGTGATCGCATTGAGCAGCTTTGTCTTTTCGGTATCGGCAAACGCTCTTTCGGCGAGCAGCGCGCGGTTCAAAGCGCCGTCCGCCGTCAGTATATCGCCGCCGAACGCGTCCGCAAGCGTTTGCAGCACGGGCGACCCTTTTTCCGTGATCTCCCGCGCCAGCTTGTCGCAATCGATCACCGCAAAACCGCGCTGCGCCAGCAATGCCGCGACGGCGGATTTGCCCGCGCCGGTCTGCCCGGTCAGCCCGATCACCGGCGCCTCTTTGATAAAATCAAAGCCTGCGGCGCGGAACAAACGGTTACAGACCGCCAGCCCGACGCCCGACGCCGACGGACATTCGGCGATCGCCGTCACTGCGCCCGCCTCGTCCAGCTCCCGCAGCGCGTCAAATAACCGCTGCGTTTGGGTCAGCGGCTCCGCTTTTTTACCCATGGTGATACAGGGGACAGGACATTGCGCCGCCGTTTCCTCAAAGCACAGGGCAAATACGCCGTCGGCTTTGTGATCGCGGAGATACCGCAGATAGCCTTTCGGACTGCCCTTATAGACCTGCACGCGGGTCTTTGGGGAATAGTGTTTATATTTCATGCCCGGCGACGCGGCGACAGACCCGCTTTCCAGCGGCTGCAGCACCGCCTTGTCTACGCATACCTCGCCGATCACAGCGGCGATCTGTTCCGGCGTAATGCCGCCCGGACGCAGGATCGTGGGCGTTTCCGTCGCCAGCGTAATGACCGTGGACTCCACGCCCACCGCGCAGTCGCCGCCGTCCAGAATCACCGGCACGCGCCCGGTCATATCGTCCGCCGCGTACTCCGGCTTGGACGGGCTGGGAAAGCCCGAAATATTCGCCGAAGGCGCCGCCAGCGGCACGCCGGCCGCTTTGATGACCGCCCGCGCCACGGGGTGCGACGGCATGCGGATCGCCACGGTATGCAGTCCGCCGCTGGTAACGGCGGGGATTTTATCGCTTTTGGGCAAAATAATCGTCAGCGGACCGGGCCAAAAGGCGTCGGCAAGCTGCTTTGCCTTGGCGGGCACGGCGGTTACCAGCGGATAAATTTCTTCAATTTCCGCGATGTGGACGATCAGCGGATTGTCCGAGGGTCTGCCCTTGGCGACGTAGATTTGCGCCACCGCCGCCGCGTCCAGCGCGTTTGCCGCCAGCCCGTACACAGTCTCGGTGGGAATGACCGCCAAGCCGCCGCCTTTTAACACTGCGGCAGCCGCTTCGATTGCCTGCGGATCAGTATTCGGATTCAATATTCTTGTTTGCATGGCTGCATATCCTTTTAATTTTGCATTCAGTCAGGTCTGCGCGGCAAGCTTTGCCGCCGTATCCGCCGCCGTCAGCGCCTGGATCAGCTCGTCCAGATCGCCGTTGACGATGGATTCGATTTTATACAGCGTCAGATTGATCCTGTGATCGGTGACCCTGCCCTGCGGGAAGTTATAGGTGCGGATGCGCTCGCTCCGGTCGCCGGTGCCGACCTGCGATCGCCGCACGCCCGCAATATCCGCCTGCTGCTTCTCCAGCTCCCGTTCATACAGGCGGGAGCGCAGAATCTTCATCGCTTTATCCTTATTCTTATATTGGCTGCGCTCGTCCTGACATTCCACCACCGTGCCCGTGGGCAGATGGGTGATGCGGATCGCGGATTCGGTCTTATTAATATGCTGCCCGCCCGCGCCGCTGGAACGAAACGTATCGATCTGCAAATCGGCGGGATTGATCTGCACGTCCACCTCTTCCGCCTCGGGCAGGACGGCGACCGTGGCGGTGGAGGTTTGGATCCGCCCTTGCGACTCCGTCTCCGGCACGCGCTGCACTCTGTGAACGCCGCTTTCAAATTTAAATTTGGAATACGCGCCCCGTCCCTTCGCGGCAAAGCTGATCTCCTTATAGCCGCCCAGTTCGGTGGCGTTGACGTTCAGCACCTCGGTCCGGAAGCCCTGCTTTTCGCAGTACATGGCATACATGCGGTAAAGCACGCCCGCGAACAACGCGCTTTCCTCGCCGCCCGCGCCGCTTCTGATCTCTATAATGACGTTTTTGTCGTCGTTGGGGTCTTTCGGCGCAAGCAGCGCGCGAAGCTCCGCGGTGATCCGAGCAAGTCTGTCCTCCGCGTCGGACAGCGCCTCCTTTGCCAGCTCCCGCAGCTCCGCGTCGGCGGATTTATCCTCCAGCAGCGCCTTGGTGTCCGCGATCTCGGCAAGCAGATTTTTATATTCCGTATATTTTTCCGCCGTGGGAGTGATCTCCGCCAGTTTTTTCATGGTCTCAGTATAAACGGCGGGATCGGTGACAATGTCCGCCCGACAGAGCAGCGCGTTCAGCTCGTTATATTTTTCCAGCACCGCTTCCAGATTTTCAAACATCGGTCGTATCCCCGCTTTCCGTTTCTTTCCGTAGAACCTTTTTGATATTTTTCTCCGCCTTGCTGCGGGGAATCATAAATTCTCTGCCGCAGCCGACACAGTGCAGACGGAAATCCATGCCCGAGCGCAGCACGAGAAATTGTTTGCTGCCGCAGGGGTGGGGCTTCTTCATTTCCAAAACGTCGTTGATGCGAATATCCATAAAATCTCCGTCAATTTCAGAATCATTCTTTATTTTTTTCATTATAGCATACTTGGAAAAAAATTGAAATAGTATTTTACTGTAATCTTATTTCAAAGGATTGAGCGATATGGAGAAATATTTGCCCGAGGGCAGTCTTATAAATACGGAAGAAAACCGCGCCTACCTCAGCTCTGCGGACATGATTGCCCAAGCGGCGGTAGAGGGGAAAATTTTAGAAGCCACGGTCACGATGTGCGACAGCGACTATAATCTGCACGTAGATCTCGGCGTCATGCGGGGCATTATCCCCAGAAACGAATGCGCTGCCTGTACGGACGGCGCGGTCAAGACCTCCGCCATTATTTCCCGCGTGGACCGACCCGTGATATTCAAAATTTCAGAAACAGAATCATTGACGCAGGGTAAATTTGCCGTACTGTCCCGCCGCCGGGTGCAGGAAGAATGCATGGATCACTATATCAATGCGCTTTGTCCCGGGGATATTATCTCCGCAAAGGTGACGCATCTTGACGATTACGGCGCGTTCTGCGACATCGGCGCGGGGGTCAGCGCCCTGATGCCCATTGACTGCATTTCCGTTTCCCGTATTCCCCACCCCTCGTCGGTGCTGCGGTGCGGGCAGTTTATCAAGGCCGCAGTCAAGAGCAGGGACGCGTTGGGGCGCATCACCCTGACGATGAAAGAGCTGCTGGGCACATGGGAGGAAAACGCCGCGTTCTTCCACGTAGGCGATACCGTACCCGGCATTGTCCGCAGCATCGAAAAATACGGCATTTTTGTGGAACTTACCCCGAACCTCGCGGGGCTTTCGGAATACGTGCCGGGGGTCGAACCGGGCGCGCGGACGGCGGTATTTATCAAAAGCATCAATCCCGCGCGCATGAAGATCAAGCTGATTATTACCGAGGATACCGGCGATCTGCCGCCCATGTCGGGGATCCGCTATTTTTTCAGCGGAAAACATATGGACCGATTCGACTATGCTCCGTCGTCCTGCTTAAAAAAAATTACGACGGTGTTTGATGATAACTTATGATTTATCGCGTTGCGATAAATCATAAGTTAATGAATGATGAATGATTGCGGAGCCGCTGCGCGGTTGAATTTATAAATTAAAATATCGGACTTCGCTTGTAGGGATGGCCATTGGCCATCCGCCGGGTTATGCGCAAAATCGACGGACGGCCGGTGGCCGTCCCTACAGGATCGTGTGACGATCTTCCTGCGATAAATCAGAAATGAAAAATGAATAATTGCGGAAATCGCTTTGCGATTTGGATTTATAGACACAAAATGGGCGCACAATCTTGTAGGGATGCCCAGTGGACATCCGTCAGGTTATGCGCTGAATCGCCGGACGGCCGATGGCCGTCCCTGTTATGT
>JAFVBH010000074.1 GCA_017480115.1 Clostridia bacterium | reverse complement strand
CATAGAGTATACTGTTCATTGTAAGGTCTCCTTCTTGTTTGCGGTAATGCTGTATTTGGTTTTTTTTACAACTAATCATTTTACAGATAAATCCACGATCCTACAAGAGGGGACCTTACATATTATCTACAAGCGAAGTCCGATAATTTAATTTATAAATCCAAATCGCGAAGCGATTTCCGAACCTCCTACCTCTTCCCTCCTACCTTTTCCCTAAATTCTGATTTATCGGCTTCGCCGATAAATCAGAATTTTCATGCATAAACATTCCTTTCCTGTTCATACTACCAATGAAAAATAAAGCAAAGGAATGTGACTATGAAACGCAATAAAAGAATTGCGGCGGCGATCGCCGTCGTCGCGCTGACGGCTGTGATCGGCGTCTCCGGGTATTACGGCGTGCGGAACCGCTACGAAGTGCCCAAACCCGGCGCACAGGAGGAACCGCCCATCGCCTACACGACGAAATACGAGTATTACACCGATGAGCCGACGCTGGACATGCAAACGACGCCCCATGTGGATTCCGCAGAAGCGACTGCGCCGGAAAGCACCGTTGCGGCGGCGCAGACGACGCAGGCAGAGGCGGTGACCGTCAGCGGCGCGCTGCCCCGTCCGGACTACTTTGACGTCCCGCTGGGGCTGGATATTTCCTTGGATTACAGCAATACAGAGCCGGTATTCAACGCCACTATGGGCGACTGGCGCACACATAACGGCGTGGATTTTGCCGGCGTGGTAGGCGACCCGGTCAAGGCATGCGCCGCAGGCTTCGTGACAGGGGTATATGACGACCCGATGTACGGCACAGTGATGGAGATCGATCACGGCGGCGGAATCGTCGCGAAATATTGCGGCTTGGGCAGGGGCAGCACCGTGTCGGTCGGCACGGAGGTCAAAATGGACGATACCATCGGCTATCTCGGCGCCGTTCCCTGCGAATCCGACGCAGGCGCGCATCTGCATTTTGAAATGACGGAGAACGGAACGACCATCGACCCGTTGACCGTGCTGGAGCTGGCATAAGAAAGCGGCTTCGTCGTACATCTGCGACGAAGCCGCTTTAATTTCTCAACAAAAAAATCAGAGTGATCTTTCCGTTTTTCTTAAAAATAATTTTTTGATCTGCCCGCGCACGGGAATGACGACCGCCGTGGCGGCGACGATCTTCAGCGCGTCGCCGGGCAGGAATTTTGTAACGCAGGCGGCGAAGGAATACAAAAAATCATTCTTCGTGGCGATCATAAACCATGCCAGCCCGAACGCGTACAAAATCACCGTCCCCGCAACCATGGCGACGGGGAAACTCCATTTATGGGATTCCAGCTTATCCGTCAGCAACCCGATCACGTAGGCGCAGGGGATATACCCCAAGATAAACCCGCCGGTAGGCCCCGCCAGCCGCGCAAAGCCACCCGTCCAGCCGGCAAATACCGGCGTGCCCACAGCGCCCAGCAATACATACAGCAGCACCGCCGCCGTACCGATTTTTCTGTTTGTCAGCGTCGCCGCGAGATACACGGCAAAAGAACCCAGCGATATGGGAACCAGCCCCACCGGCACCGACAACGGCGCTAATACACATATGATCGCCGCCAAAAGCGCAACAAATACCATATATAAAAGCTTATTTTTCTCCATTTTGCTCCACTCCCTTAAAAATTCGCACGCTGACCTCGCCGGAATCGACCCTTTTGACCGATCCGTCTGCGGTCGTTACCAGCAACGCGGCGTTTTCATCAATATCCGTCGCGACGGCAGTATATATCCCGTCCGGCGCGTGTACCGTGATCTCTTTACCCAGCAGTACCGAACGCCGCTTGTACGCCGCAAGAAAGCTGCGGCTGCGAATCTGCGCTTCCATATCCGCGCAATTTTTCAAAATTTCCCCGATCAATTGCGCGCGGCGGACGCGCTTGCCCGCAGCCTCCTCCAAGCTGACGGCGATCTCCGCGATCTCGTCGGGGAAAGCCCCTTTCGCCGCATTGATGCCGATGCCGATGATCACAGCCTCCGGCGTGCCGCGCTCCATATCGATACTCGCCTGCGAAAGAATGCCGCAGAACTTTTTGCCGCCTAAATACAAATCGTTGACCCATTTGATCCCCGTATCCGTACCGTACAGCCGATCCACGGCGGCTGCCACGGCGGTACCCGCGCAGGCGGTGATCAGCGGCAGCTGCGACAGCGGCAGATCGGGGCGCAGAATCACGGACATATAGATCCCCGTCCCCGGCGGCGAATAAAAGCTTCTGCCCAGCCTGCCCCTGCCGGCGGTCTGCGTATCGGCAAGGATCACCGTACCGGCGGCAGCGCCCGCGGCGGCGCGCTCCATCGCCTCCCGATTGGTGGAATCGATCCTGTCATAAACAAAGATCTCGTATAATCCCGCCTGCGCGCCGAGGCAGCTTTGCAGCTCCGCGATCTGTAAAATATCCGGCGCGGCGGTCAGGCAATACCCCCGGTTGGTCACGCTGTCGATTGCGTATCCCTCTTTGCGCAGATGCATGACCGCTTTCCACACCGCGTTGCGGCTGACGGCAAAGCGCCGCGCCAACTGCTCGCCGGAAACATAGCCGCCCTGCCGCAGACAGGTTAAAATATCCTCTTTCAGCATAAAATCCTCCGAATTGTCAACCAAAACTCAATATTACAGGTGATAATTTTCGCAAAAATCCCGGCATACCGCAGTATGCCGAAGATTTTATGTACTTATTGCTTATCCCACTCCATAAACGTATAAGCGACCGCCCAAAGGATCACCGCGACGAACAGCAGGATCATGAACACGTACGCGCCGCCCAAACAGAACAGCTTTACGTTCAGAAGCTGACTGCCGGCGCCGAACAGCGACATCAACGCCTCGCCCAGCGTTGCCATGCCGCCGGAGATTTTAGAAACAAATTCCTGCCCCAGAATATCTGTAATGGTGATGGTGCCGTTAATCAGCGGCTTTGCGAAATTGTTAAACGCGATATTCATACCAAAGCAGGACGCCGCGCCGAGGATCGCCAGCACCACCGGACCGCGTTTATTTTTCGCAAACAGCCCGAAGAAAACGATCAGCACCGCGCACAGGATCGCCAGCGCAAACAGCACCAAAAAGGCGATCGCGGGGATCCGCAGCGCATGCACCACGTTTTCGGGAATCGAGGACAGGGAAAATCCGCTGTCGGCAAGCATATCCTTATTGGCGGCATACAACTCGTACAGGGACTTCAGACTGTAGGATTCGTCGATCAGCACCTGCGTTTCGGAACTGAGGAACGACGCAATGTCCGTAGTGACGATCAGCTTTACAAAGGGAGCAAAAATCATCACGGGGAAAATTGCCAGCGCCAAAAGCGCCGTCCCGATTTTATACGCGATTTTCATACCACATCAACCTTTCAGATCAGTCAAGAGATTTAAAGGACTCTACCATGCTGACGTTCCTTAACTTTCTGTGCAGCAGCAGGTCCACCAGCAGCGAGAATATCACCGTAGCGGCAAACGCCAGCACATAGCTCAGCGGCGCGATGGTCTTGCCGTACATAACGGAATCCACCACGATTACCCGCAGCATCAGTTTGTGCAGCAGAATACCCGCCGGTATCCCGATGATCGCGCCGATGACCGTCAGCACCACGTTCTCTCGGTAAATATAGGACGAGACTTCCTTGTCATAGAAACCCAACACCTTGAGGGTCGCGATCTCCCGCAGCCGCTCATGGATATTGACGTTGGCTAGGTTGTACAGCACGATCATTTCCAGCAGCGCCGCCGCAATGATAAACAGCACGACAACGAAAGAGATCGCTTTTACAACTTCATTAAAGGTATCCACCGTGTCCGACGTATACGCCACCGCGGTAACGCCCAGTCTGTCGCCGATATTGGCGGCAATGGCGGCTTTCGGATTTACCGCGTCCGGTGAAGTCGTCGCATTGGAGGCAGCCAGCACATCGGCGGAAAGCTTTGCAAGCGCATAGTGATAAGACGCTTCCTCGCCGAACACTGCCGTATACACGGTAGGCGTCATATACACATAATCAAAAATATAATTTTCCACAATACCGCTGACAATGACGGAAACCGTCTTGCCGTCGGCGTCGGTCAGGGTCACGGAATCGCCGACCCCCGTTTTGGATTCCCCGGCAAATTTTTCGGTAATGACCGCGCCGGTATCATCGATTCCGCGGACAGTGCCGTCGGCGGCGTCGATCAGATTTACCATGCTGCCCAGCGCCATGGGATCCGCCGGCACCAGCACATACACATCGTAATCACGGTCGATCCGTTCCGAGGAACCGGACAACGAGGTCATCGCCGTCAGCAATACCCCGTCCACACCCGGTTCACGGGAGATAGAATCCGCGACCGAACTGGCGCCGGGCGTCTGCGGTTCGTCAAAAACGATCTGCATATCATAATTCGCGATACCGCCTTCGCCGAACTGTTTGGTCATAATGGCGCTGACGGAGTCGTTCATGCCCAAACCCGCCAGCAGCAGCGCGGAGCAGCCGATGATGCTGATCACCGTCATGATCGCGCGCTTGGGGGCGCGGAAAGTGTTGCGCACCGTGACCTTGGAGGTGAAGCTCAAACGCCTCCATATAAAAGTAACTTTTTCCAGAAGAATCCGTCTGCCGCTCTTAGGCGCCTTGGCGCGCATCAGCACCGAGGGCACCACATACAGCTCCCGGCGCAGCGCCCACAGCGCCACAAATACCGACATCAGACAGAAAATCACAAATCCGACGGCAACCGCCGTACCGGGCATCTCGATCAGCACCGGCGGCAGGTCGTACATAATGCCGTACGCCGCAAAAACGGCTTGCGGCAGCGCGTAAATGCCGACGGAAACGCCTAAAACCGAGCCGACGACGCTGGCGATCAGAGCGTAAAGCACGTAGCCCGCGCTGATCTGCCCGTCGGTAAAGCCCATGGCTTTCAGCGTACCGATCTGCGTGCGCTCGTCCTGCACCATACGGGACATGGTCGTCAGACAGACCATCGCCGCCACAAGGACAAAGAAAATGGGGAAAATATAGGCAAGCGTCTGTATATTGGAAGCCGCGCTGCCGTAGCCGGAATATCCGGGCGTATCGCTGCGGTCAAAGACGTTCCACTTCGCAGACGAAATACTGCTCAGCGTTTTCTGCCCGGCGTCGATCACGGTACGCGCCAGCAGCATTTTTTCATTGACGTCCTTTTTCGCGTCGGCAAGCTCCTTTTTTGCTTCCTCCAGCCGTGCGTCCGCGTTCTGTAAAAGCGCCTGCACCTCTGCCAGCCGCTGCTGCGCCTGCAACTGGGCAAGAGACAGCTGATAACCGCTGTCCTTAATAATATTACCGTAAGCGTCCAGCTCCGATTTCGCCTGCGCCAGTTGCGCGTTATAGCCGTCCAGCGTGGCGCGGTAATTCGCAAGCTGGGTGCTGCTGGATTGCAGCTGCGCGTCAGACGACGCAAGCTGCGCCTCCGCCGCGTCCAGCGTGACCTTTGCCTCGCTGAGCGTTTGCTCCTGCGCGGCAAGCTGGGACTCGTACTCCTCCAGCTGCGGCTGGATCAGCGCCAGCGCGTCGAACGCCAGCGTGCGGGAGGAAAGGCTGTTGATCGCCTGATAAAGCTCGGGATTGATTGCCGCAAACACGCCGATGATATTCTGAATATCCGCATTGTCCACGGCGGTTCCCTGCAACTGCTGCAGCTGATCAAATACATTCTTTGTCCGATCGATCAGGCTGCGCAGATTGGCGACCTGCCCCGTCGCGTTTTCATATACGGTGCGCGCGGCGGTGTAATCGGAATATTTTTGATTATACTCCGCCTGCTTCGCCTGATACTCCGCCAAAGACGCGCTGTAGGCGTTTTCTGCGGCAAGCACATAGGATTGCAGCTGGTTATAGGTATTCGCCTTTTGGTTATAATCGTTCTGACTGTCGGACAGGCGGGTGGTGCTTTCCGAGAACTGCGCCTCATACTCCTGCACCGCCTGCGCGTAAAGCGCGTCGCCGTTGGCGGCATAATTTTCCAGCTGCTTCAGCTGGGCTTCTTTTTCCGCAAACTGACGGTCGGCTTCGGCAGTCAGCGTATTCAGCTGCACCTGCGCGTCGGCGACCTTGGGCGGCAGTTCCGCGTTCAGCTGCGCCGCGCGAACGGCAAGCCTGCCGGGGGCGATTTCGCCGATCCGGTCGGCGGTCTGCTTTACGTAGTCAAAATACGCGTCGGAATAGGGCTCGTAAGCCTGCGCGCCCGCGACGGTCACATAAATTTCAGAATAATAATCATTTTTGATGACGGAATCGGGAATATAGATATACGTGCCGATCTTGCCGCTGCCCACCAGCGAGTTGCCGCGCTCAAAGGACACATAATAGGGCGAGCGGATAATGCCCACGATGGTAAAATCCGTCACGGAAAGGGAGACTTCAATACTGGCGCCGTCGCCCCCCAGCGTAATCACGTTGCCGATCTGGTAACTTTCCGGCGTGGACAGGCGACTGGCGTCTACAAGGCACTCGTTTTCCGCAGCGGGGAAACGCCCCTCCAGCAGCTCCGGACGGTTGATAAACGCGGGATCCTTCACGCCCAAGGCGTAAGTGCCCAGCATATCAAGACTGATGCCGTAGGCGCGGGTACTGATCTGAGAGCCGTCAATATCCGACTCCACATCTCCATTGACCCAGACAAGCGCGTCCACAAATTTTTCGGGCATGACGTAGTCCACGCCCTCGACCGCGGAAATCTCCTGCGCGTCGGCGGCGGTCAGCCCGAGATTGGACTGGACGCGAATATCCATCAGATTATAATCGTCGTAATACTGCTTCGCCGTCGCGAGCATATCCGGACCGGACGCCGTAATACCGGCAAAAAAGGCAAAGCCTGTCGCCACGATCAACATAATGGCAACAAACCGACCGAAATTCCGCCCGATAGAGCGTAATGTACTTTTGAATAAAATTCCGTTCATTATCGTTCTCCGAAACTTTTTAAGCGCGGCGCGTTTTAATCCAGCATGTCCGCCGTCAGGGGATTGTCATTGACCGTAATTCGCTGCACGCGGCCGGAACGGACGGTAATGACCCTGTCCGCCATCGGCGTGACCGCCTGATTATGCGTAACAATGATGACCGTCATACCGGTGTTGATGCAGGTGTCCTGCAATAGCTTCAAGATACTTTTACCCGTGGCGTAATCCAGCGCGCCGGTAGGCTCATCGCAAAGCAGCAGCTTGGGATTTTTGGCAAGCGCGCGGGCGATGGACACGCGCTGCTGTTCGCCGCCGGAAAGCTGCGAGGGAAAGTTATTCATGCGGTCGCCCAAGCCGACCATTTCCAGCACCTTCTCGGCGTCCAGCGCCTTTTTGCTGGTATGAGAGGATAATTCCACATTTTCCCGCGCCGTCAGCGTGGGGATCAGATTATAGAACTGGAAAACGAACCCCACGTCGTGCCTGCGGTACTCCGTCAGGCGTTTTCTGTTAAAGCCGTTGATCAGCTCGCCGTCCACACGGACCTTGCCGTCGTCGCAGCCGTCCATACCGCCTAAAATATTCAGCACCGTGGATTTACCGGCGCCGCTGGGACCGACGACCATGCAAAGCTCGCCTTTCTCAACGGAAAACGTCATACCGTCGGCGGCGCTGATGGTCACGTCGCCCATGCGATACCTTTTATAAACAGAATCAAGCTCTATAAAACTCATATAGCCTCCGCCGGACGTGCGCAGGGCACATCTTTACATTTTGTTTGATAGTAAACCTAGTATTAAGTATATGATATTTTACGTGTTGTTGTCAACTTTATTGCCTTTAAATTAATAAAATGTTTAATTAAATTCTGATTTATCGGCGTTGCCGATAAATCAGAAATGAAAAATGAAAGATGAATAATAAATAATTGCGGAAATCGCTGCGCGATTTGGATTTCAGCACAAATTAACGGAAACGGGTAGCACGGCGCACTGCGCCGTTTAAATTTCGCAACGACGGAAGAAATTCCAGTAGAGATAAATATTTCCCTCGTTGCGGAATTTTTATGATGGGGCGCGTCAGCATCCACCGTACAAAAAGTTGGGAAGATAACTAAGCTTTATCCGGCTTTAAAATATGGTTAAACCCTACGGGCATTTATTAGAAAATCATACGGCAAAGGATAAATCATGTCTTTCCCCAGTATTTTCCGTTTGCCGCATGATTAAATGGCAAATGTGCCGCCGCGTCCGGCGGACGGGGCAGGCGGTGCATTTGCAGGAAGGGACACAGAGCATTGCGAAGCGCCCCAAGCGAGCAAGGCGACAATGTCCCTGACCGTCTCGCACTG
>JAFVBH010000073.1 GCA_017480115.1 Clostridia bacterium | reverse complement strand
GGAACCGCTTCGCGGTTGGATTTATAGACGCAAAATGGGCGCACAATCTTGTAGGGATGCCCATTGGGCATCCGTTGATTTTGCGCGTAACCCAGCGGACGGCCAATGGCCGTCCCTACAGGATCGTGTGACGATCTTCCTGCGATAAATCAGAATTTACCTCCGTTTCGCTTTGCTCTCGCAGTAGATGCAGCGGTAGGTATGCTTTTCCCGATCCGTCAGGCGGAACACCTGCGGCAGCTCCTGCTCGGTGGAGGTGATGCAGCGGGGGTTGGCGCATTTAATCACGCCGGTGATGGTCTCGGGCAGCTCCAGATGCTTGCGCTTTTGCAACTTGCCGTCGGAAATGATATTGATCGTCACGTCGGGATCGATATATCCCACCGCGTCAAAATCAAGATCAATCACGCGGTCGATCTTGATAATGTCCTTTTTGCCCATTTTCGGGCTGTCCACGTTCATAATGATCGCCACCGCGCAGTCCAGCTCGGCAAGCTTCAGGATTTCATACAGCCGCATGCCCTTGCCGGCGGTGATATGATCGATGACGATACCGTTGTTGATGGGAGTTATAACCATTCTATTCACCTCACGCGATGTCCAGCAGCTTTAAAATAAGCGCCATTCTGATATACTTGCCGTTGAGCGCCTGCTTGAAATAGCACGCCCGTGGATCGTCGTCAACCCGCACGGAAATTTCATTGACGCGGGGCAGCGGGTGCAGAATATTCATATCCGCCTTGGCGCTGACCAGCTTCTCCGGCGTCAGGACGTAGCTGTCCTTCAGACGGATATAATCCGCCTCGTTGAAGAAGCGCTCCCGCTGCACGCGGGTCATGTACAAAATATCCAACGACGGCATGGCGTCCTCCAGGCTTTGGGTTTCCTGAAAACCAACGCCTTTTTTCACCAGCTCCTGCCGCAGATACCCGGGGATCTCCAGTTCCTCGGGCGAAATCAGCACGAACCGGACGTTTTCATACCGCACCATGGCGTTGAGCAGCGAATGCACCGTTCTGCCGAATTTCAGATCGCCGCAGAAGCCGACGGTCAGATCGCTGAGTCTGCCCTTTTCCCGGCTGATGGTCAAAAGATCGGCAAGGGTCTGGGTGGGGTGATTATGCCCGCCGTCGCCCGCGTTGATCACGGGCACGGACGCGTTCAGGGACGCCACCAGCGGCGCGCCTTCCTTATAATGCCGCATCGCGATAATATCCGCGTAGCAGCTGATGATCTTCGCCGTATCGGCGACGCTTTCGCCCTTGGAGGCGGAGGAGCTTTGCGCCTCGGAAAAGCCGAGGACATTGCCGCCCAGCTCATACATGGCGGCTTCAAAGCTCAGGCGGGTACGGGTGGACGGCTCATAAAACAGCGTCGCCAGCTTTTTGCCGCGGCACTTTTCGGCGTACTTCGCCGGATCGGCGATAATATCCTTTGCCGTCGCGATCAAAGCGTCGATCTCGGTTGTCGACAAATCCAAAATATCAATTAAATGCTGCATGGTATCGTCCTTTCATTTGTTGCCGGTTGTTGGTTGGCGGCAAATCATAGCGAAATTGCCGTTTGCGACGGCAGCTAAATTATCTCGCTTTGCTCGATAGCTAAATTGAAAACCTGCGGTTTTCAGCGAAATTAAATTCGTCCATAGCTTCGCGAAGCGAAATTTAACTCCCACAGGAAATTTCGCTTGCGCAGCAAATTTAGCTCGCCGTCAGGCGAATTTAGCTGCGCCGCTCTGCGGCGCGATCCAGCTCTCGTCCGACGGATTGTTTCTGAATTTAATCAGACGCGCCACGTCCTCGGGCTTGATATAACCGGTCTCGGCGGCGACCTCGGCGATCACGTCAAAGTCGGTGAGACTGACGTTTTTCACGTTTGCCGCAGCCAGCCGGTCGATCCCCTTCTGCATGCCGTAGGTGAAGATGCTGGCGATGCCGAGAACCTCCGCGCCCGCTTCGCGCAGCACGTCCACGACCTCCAGCACGCTGCCGCCGGTGGAAATGAGATCCTCCACCACAACGACCTTCTGCCCTTTTTCCAGCTTGCCCTCGATCTGATTGCCTCTGCCGTGATCCTTATGCCCGGAGCGCACATAGCCCATGGGCAGCCCCATCAGATGGGCGGTAATGGCGGCGTGGGCGATGCCCGCCGTGCTGGTGCCCATCAGAACCTCGCAATCGGGATAAAACGCTCTGATGCGTTCGGCAAGGCTTGTCTCAATATCGGTACGCACCGCCGGCGCGGTCAGCGTCAGGCGGTTGTCGCAGTACACGGGGCTTTTGATTCCGCTCGCCCATGTAAACGGCTCGTCCGGTCTGAAAAATACGGCTTTGATGGATAAAAGATCCTTTGCGATTTCTTTTGCGTTCATTTGATTCTCTCCTTTATATTCTCAGCGTTCGGCGCTTTCAGTCCATAAATTCGGCAACGCAGCGCTCGTATGCCGCCACGGGATCCGCCGCCGCAGTGATCGGTCTGCCCACGACGATATAATCCGAACCGAGTTTTTTTGCGTCGGCGGGGGTGGCGATCCGCTTCTGATCGCCCACCGCCGAGTCCGCAAATCGCACTCCGGGCGTAACGGTCAGGAATGCGCTGCCGCACGCGCTGTGTACCTTGCCCGCCTCCAGCGGCGAACAGACCACGCCGTCCAACCCGGCGATTTTCGCGTTTTCCGCGTAATGCATAACGACCTCGTCAACGGACTTTTCGATCAGAAGGTCGCGCTCCAGATGCGCCTGATCGGTACTGGTGAGCTGCGTCACCGCGATCAGCAGCGGCCTTGTGCCGTCGGGACTCGTCAACCCCTCGATCGCCGCCTGCATCATCGGGATCGTTCCCGCCGCGTGCAGATTGCACATGTCCACGTCCAGTCTCGAAAGCACCGCCATGGATTTTTTTACGGTATTGGGAATATCGTGCAGCTTCAGATCAAGAAAAATCCGGTGTCCCCGCGCCTTGATCTCCCGCACGACAGACGGTCCCTCCGCGTAAAACAGCTCCATGCCGATCTTCACATAGGGTTTTCTGCCGCTGAATTTATCGAGGAACGCCAGCGTCTCCTCTTTGCTCGCAAAATCACAGGCGATGATAACATCTTTGCCCATTGCATTATTCTTCCTTTCCTACAATATAATTATCTGTTTTTCTTTCGCATTAAATAAAGGCAGAAGGTATGAGGGAGGAGGGAGGAGGTAAGGAAGCCGCGTTGCGGCTTGGATTTTAAAAGCGTTATTTCTTGCTTAATTTTTCTTTTAAAGTTTTGGTAGCGGAGGACAACATTTTTCTTAATTCTTCGCAATCGGCATAAATGCTGTCAAATTCCGAATCGCTCAAATAGCCGGTCTGTTTCAGTAACCTCAGCCAATATAACGTTTCCGCACATTCCTTCAGCGCAATATATTTTTTAGACAAAAAATCATTTTCACTGATCCCGTACTCCGCCTCCGCAAGGTTTGCGCCGATACTTGTTCCGCTGCGCAACAGCTGTCGAAAGAGGTCGTATTCCTGATGAGAAGCACAAAGAAATTTGTACAAGTTAATGATTCTGACGGCAAATCGCTCGCTCTTATATACCGCAGTCTGTGTCTCGCTCACTGTATTCGGCTCCTTTCCAAACATTCAAAACTCCGCAGGAGTTTTCCTTACCTCCTCCCTCCTCCCTGATACCTCCTACCCGCATTAAAAATCGGCATTGCCGATTTTTAATGCGCAACACCGATAATATCCGCAATCTTCGCAATGCCGAGTTCCGCCGCTTTTTCAGGTAGTTCGGCGAGAATCTCCTTACACACAAAAGGATTGACAAGGTTTGCCGCGCCGATTTCGACCGCCGTCGCGCCCGCCATCATCATTTCGATGACGTCCTCCGCAGAGGACACGCCGCCCATGCCGATCACGGGGATCTTCACCGCTTCATATACGTCGTAGACCATACGCAGCGCCACGGGGAAGATCGCGTCGCCGGAAAAACCGCCCTTTTTGTTGGCAAGCACGGGCGTTCTCCTGCGCAGATCGATCCGCATGCCCAAAAGCGTGTTGATAAGGGCAATACCGTCCGCGCCCGCGTCCTCGCAGGCTTTCGCCACCGCCGCAATATCGGCGACGTTGGGGGAAAGCTTGACAAATATGGGCTTTTTGCAGACCTTTTTGACCGCTGCGGTCACCTCCGCCGCCGAGGCGGGCGAGGTGCCGAAGCTCATGCCGCCGCCGTGGACGTTGGGGCAGCTGATATTCAGCTCGATCAGCCCGACGTTGTCCGCCTGATCCGCCTTTTGACAGCAGTATACATATTCTTCAAGAGAAAAACCGCCGATGTTGGCGATCACGGGCTTTTTGAAGTACCGCTTCATTTTCGGCAGAATATCCGCGCAAACCGCCTCGATGCCGGGATTTTGCAGCCCTACGCTGTTGAGCATACCTGCGCTGCACTCCGCGATGCGGGGCGTGGGATTGCCGAAGCGCGGCTCTTTTGTCGTGCCCTTGAAAGAGAAAGAACCAAGGATATTAATATCGTATAACTCCGCAAATTCCTCGCCGTAACCGAACGTGCCGCTGGCGGGGATCACGGGATTCTCCAGCTCCAAGCCGCAAAGAGAAACCTTTGTATTTACCATTCCAGCGCCTCCTTTGTAAAGACAGGACCGTCCTTGCAGACCCGCTTTGCGCCGTCCGTCGTCTGAATCGAGCAGCCCATGCACGCGCCGAAGCCGCAGCCCATGCGCTCCTCCAGACTGACCTGCCCGCTTGTTTGCGCGAGCCGACAAACCGCTTTCAGCATGGGGATCGGTCCGCAGGCGTAGAAATAGGTGTAATCGCCGAGCTTCGCCATCACGTCGGTGACAAGCCCCTCGTCCCCGAACGAGCCGTCCGCAGTAACCACGCGCACGTCGTACGCGACGCGGGCAAATTCGTCGATATAGAACATATCCGCTTCGCTGTTGAATCCTAGAATCACCGTGGGCTTTTTGCCCTGATTGGAAAGGTCGCGGCAGAGCCGGTACAACGGCGGCACGCCTACGCCGCCGCCGATGATCAGCGGACGATCGCCGCTCACGGTCAAATCAAACCCGTTGCCCAGCCCCGTTAACAGATCCAGCGCCGCGCCGCGCTGCACGCGGCTGAGCGCGTCCGTCCCCTTGCCGACGGTCTTATAGATAAGCGTCAGCGTATTGCTGTTGTAATGGCAGACGGAAATCGGTCTGCGCAGATAAAACCCGTCCACCTTTATATTGACAAACTGTCCCGGCGCGGAAAACGCCGTGGTATCGCCCAGCAGGGTCATTTTATAAATATCCCGCGCGATACGGCAGTTGTCGGCGACGGTGTATAACGCTTGTTGCATGGATAAACTCCTTTCGATGAAAAATGAATGGTGAATAGTGAATGATTGCGGGCGGGGACACCCCGCAGCCCCGTTTTTTAAAATTTTATCTTTCTTTTTTCGCTGTGTTCAAAGATGTTATTAAAATTCGCTTGATGGAAAGACAGTCGCCAAGCATAGACTCATATGTATTTTCGTCGATATACTCCGATGCGGCAAGCAACCGTAACCAATATTCCGTTTCCGCAGTTTCTTTTAACGCAATGTGCAATTTTGAGACAAAATCTGCTTTACTTTGCGCATAGTTCGCTTCATGGATATTCGCGCCGATGCTTGTGCCGCTGCGCATGATCTGTTTTGATATAATCGCTTCCTCTTTTTCCCTGATTAAATATTTATACATTCTGACGATCCGTGTCGCGAATGCAATGGAAAGTTCAGCCAACTCGTTTTTTGGTTTTTCCATATAATGCTCCGTTTCCGCTTCTATCATCAACGCGTAGCGTTCCGAAATCATGCATCATTCATTATTCATCATTCATCAAGAAATAGGATCTTCCCGTGAATGACCGTCATTTTGCATTTACCGTACACCGTTCGTCCGGTAAAGGGTGTGGCTCTGCCCATGGAAACGAATTTTTCCGGATCAACGGCGTATGCGGCGCCGATATCCATAACCGCCCACGAATCTTTGGTATCCGCGCCGAAGCGCCGGGCGGGGTTCACGCTCATCAAAGCGATCAGCTTTTCCAACGAAATTATATTTTTCAGCACCAGTTCCGTATACAGGATCGGGAACGCGGTCTCCAGCCCGACGACGCCCATAGCGCTCTTGGCAAGCCCGCGGCTCTTTTCCTCCGCGCTGTGGGGCGCGTGGTCGGTGGCGATCATATCGATCGTGCCGTCCAGAAGCCCCTCGATCAACGCCTGCCGATCCTCCTCGCCGCGAATCGGCGGGTTCATCTTAAAGCGCCCGTCCTCTTCAAGCTGCATATCGTTCAGTACCAGATAATGCGGACCGGTCTCGCAGGTAATGTCAACGCCCCGCGCCTTTGCCTTACGGATAATTTCTACACTTTCTTTTGTGGAAATATGGCATACGTGATACGGGCAGCCGGTCTGCCGGGCGAGTTCCGCGTCCCGGGCGATGGGACCCCATTCGCTCTCGGAACAGATGCCCTTGTGCCCGTGCAGGCGGGCGTACGCCCCGTCGTGGATATAACCGCCGCGCAGCAGCGCGTTATCCTCGCAGTGGGCAGCTAAGATCTTGCCCGTCGCTTTGACCTGCAACATCGCCTGCCGCATCATTTCCCGATTCTGCACGCCTCTGCCGTCGTCGGAAAACGCCGCCGCCTCGGTCATGCCGAGAATATCCGCCAGCTGCTCGCCCTTCTCCCCCACGGTCAGCGCGCCGTACGCGTAAACGGGGATCGCGGCGTCCCGCCGGATAATCTCCGTCTCCTGCCGCAGATGCTCGACGCTGTCGGGCACGGGATTCAGGTTGGGCATGGCGTAGATCGCGCCGTAGCCGCTTTCCAGCGCGGCGCGGGAGCCGGTTTTTATCGTCTCCTTATAAGAAAAACCCGGTTCACGCAGATGCGTATGCACATCTGTGAACGCGGGAATTACAATACGGTTTTCACCCGAAACACGTCGAACGCCGGAAAGCGCGGGAACCTCCCCATAGAAAAACGCGGTCGCCCCTTCGCCGAAAAGGGCGCTGCCGCGACGGAATCCGCCTTTATCGTATATCATGGCGTTATCTATGAGTATGCGCATCTTTCCACCGTCCGTTTTCAGTTTTGGATATAGTAACATAAATGCGGAAGGTTGTCAATATTGTAAATTCTGATTTGTCGGCGTTGCCAATAAATCAGAATTTACGAATGCGGAATGCGGAGGGCGGAATGCGGAATTTCGGAACCGCTCCGCGATTTGAATTTATAGAAAGTTGGGCACACAATCTTGTAGGGATGCCCATTGGGCATCCGTTGATTTTGCGCGTAACCCGGCGGACGCCCACTGGGCGTCCCTACAAGCGGGCTTGACCGTTTTCGTCTATAAATCCACGCCGCGAAGCGGCTTCCGAAACTCCTCTCTTCTCTCTCCTGACTCCGCACTTGATTTCGCGGGGCGTAAACGCCCCGCGAATCTGAAGTTATTCCAATACCGCGCCTTTCATGCCGCTGGTGACAAGCTTTGCGTAACGGGACAGATAACCGGTGGTGATGCGGGGCTGCCGGGGCTTCCACTGCGCTCTTCTTTCGGCAAGAACGTCATCGGAAACCTGCACGTTAATGGTATGCGCCGGGATATCGATCTCGATCATATCGCCCTCCTCGATCAGCGCGATATTGCCGCCCAGCGCCGCCTCGGGGGAAACGTGTCCGATCGCCGCGCCGCGGGTCGCGCCGGAGAAGCGGCCGTCCGTAATCAGCGCAACGCAGTTGCCCAGACCGCTGCCCATGATGGCGGAGGTGGGGTTGAGCATCTCCCGCATGCCGGGGCCGCCCTTGGGGCCTTCGTAGCGGATCACAACGACCTCGCCGGGGTTGATCTGCCCGCCGTAAATGGCGTTCAGCGCGTCCTCCTCGCAGTCGAACACGCGCGCTTTGCCCGTGTGCCGCATCATCTCGGGCGCGACGGCGGAGCGCTTGACGACGCAGCCGTCCGGCGCCAAATTGCCCTTGAGTACTGCGATACCGCCCTGCGCGCTGTAGGGATTGGCGATGGGGCGAATGATTTCGGTATCGCGAATCTCACAGCCCTCGATATTTTCGGCGATGGTCTTGCCGGTGCAGGTTATAAGGCTCGTGTCAAGGATTCCCAGCTTCGCGACCTCGTGCATGACCGCTCTGATGCCGCCAGCCTCATGCAGTTCTTCAATATAATGATTGCCCGCCGGCGCCAGATGGCACAGGTTCGGGGTCTTATCGGAAATTTCATTGGCAATGCCCAGATCAAGATCAATCCCGCATTCATGGGCGATTGCGGGCAGATGCAGCATACTGTTGGTGCTGCAGCCCAGCGCCATGTCGACGGTCAGGGCGTTGCGGAACGCCGCCTCGGTCATAATATCCCGGGGCTTGATGTCGTTTTTAACCAGTTCGATGATCTGCATGCCGGCGCGCTTGGCAAGGCGCAGACGCTCGGAATACACCGCCGGAATGGTGCCGTTGCCGTGCAGACCCATACCCAGCACCTCTGTTAAGCAGTTCATGCTGTTGGCGGTAAACATGCCGGAGCAGGAGCCGCAGGTGGGGCAGGCTTTATTTTCGATTTCGCAAAATTCCGACTCGCCGATCTTGCCGGTTCTGTAACGGCTGACCGCTTCGGAAACGTCGGAATAACTGATCTTGCGCCCTTTATGTATACCCGCCAGCATGGGGCCGCCGCTGACGAAAATGGACGGGATATTCAGTCGCGCCGCCGCCATCAGCAGACCGGGCACGTTTTTATCGCAGTTGGGCACCATGACAAGCCCGTCAAAGGGGTGCGCGGTCGCCATCGCCTCGGTGGAATCGGCGATCAGCTCACGGGTGACGAGGGAATACTTCATGCCCGCGTGCCCCATGGCAATACCGTCGCAAACCGCGATGGCGGGGAACACGATGGGAATACCGCCCGCCATGGCGACGCCCAGCTTGACCGCCTCGACGATCTTGTCGATGTTCATATGCCCGGGAACGATCTCGTTCTGCGAGCTGACGATACCGATGATGGGCTTGCCGATTTCCTTGTCCGTCAGTCCCAGCGCGTGCAGCAGCGCGCGCTGCGGCGCGGCGTTGACGCCCTGTGTAATTTTATCACTTCTCATGAATAACACCTCTCGCTTAAAGCGCCGCACGGGCTGCTTTGATATTTTCCACAAACTTACGCGCTGTTGCCGTGATGGCGGCATAGTCGCCGGTCTTTGCGCCGCCGGTCAACGCGCCGCCCGCGCCGACTGCCACAGCGCCCGCCTTGATCCATTCGCCCACATTGTCGGCGGTCACGCCGCCGGTGGGCATGATTTTCGCGTGGGGCAGAGGACCTCTGAGCGCCTTGATGACGGACGGTCCGAACAGCTCCGCAGGGAATACCTTCAGAATATCCGCGCCCGCTTCCATCGCCTGGACCGCCTCGGTGACGCTCATGATACCGGGCATCACGGCGACACGGTAGCGATTGGCGGTCTTGACGATCTCAGGATCGAAATGCGGGCTGACGATATAATTCGCGCCCGAAAGCAGGGCGATCCGCGCGGTCGCCGCGTCCAGCACCGTGCCCGCGCCGAGGATGATCTGATCGGGGGTGTATTTTTTCGCCAGCCCCTCGATGACCTTATCCGCATGCGGCACGGTAAAGGTCAGCTCGATGGCTGCCACGCCGCCCTCGATGCAAGCATCGGTAATACGCTCCGCCTCGTCCACGGAGTTTGCGCGGACGACGGCGACAATGCCTGCGTCCTGAATCCTTGTTAAAATTTGTTCTTTATCCATGGTTTTCACCTTTCTTATCTATCCACTCTCGCGCCCGCGCCGGAGACGATTTTTTCTACTTCTTTCAGGCTTGCCGTGGAGGTATCGCCGGGGGTGGTCATGGCAAGCGCACCGTGCGCCACGCCGTAATTGACCGCCTTTTGCGGGTCATCATAGGTCATTAAGCCGTAGATCAGTCCCGAGGCAAAGGAATCCCCGCCGCCCACGCGGTCATAGATCTCCAGCCCCGGCAGCGACAGCCCGCGATAGACCTTGCCGCCGGCATAGACCATGGCGCTCCAGTCGTTGACCGTGGCGGTCTTGACGGTGCGCAGCGTGGTAGCGATCACCTTGAAATTCGGGTAGACCTTGGTGACCTCCCCCAGCATCTTGACGTAGCCATCCAAATTCAGGCTTTTCAGGTTCTCGTCGTTGCCCTCGACTGCAAAGCCGAGACAGGCGGTGAAGTCCTCCTCGTTGCCGATCATCACATCGATGTATTTTGCGATCTCTTTGTTGACCGCCTGCGCCTTTTCCTTGCCGCCGATGTCCTTCCACAGGGACGGACGGTAGTTGAGATCGTAGGAAACAACGGCGCCGTATTTTTTCGCGGTCTTAACCGCCTCGAGCACCACCTGCGCGCTGTTTTCGGACAGCGCGGCGTAGATGCCGCCGGTGTGCAGCCAGCGCACCCCGACCGTGCCGAAGATATACTCCCAGTCAATATCGCCGGGCTTTAGCTGCGAGATGGCGGTATTGCCCCTGTCCGACACGCCCACGGCGCCGCGAATACCGAAACCGCGCTCTGTAAAATTCAGCCCGTTGCGCACGCTTCTGCCAATACCGTCGTAGGGCGTCCACTGAATAAAATCCGTCGCCACGCCGCCCTGCAAGATAAAATCCTCCGCCAGCCTGCCGATCTCGTTATCGGCAAAGGCGGTGACAACGGCGGTTTTCATGCCGAAGCAGCGGCGCAGCCCGCGGGCGACGTTGTATTCGCCGCCGCCCTCCCATACGCGGAACGAACGGGCGTTCTTAATGCGGCAATCGCCGGGATCCAGCCGCAGCATCACTTCGCCCAGCGCGAGCATATCAAACCCGCAGTCCTTTTTTTCTTTTAAATCTATCAGCATTGTATCATCCTTCCGGAGAATAATTATACATATACAGATACAATTTAGCACAAATGAATATAATTATCAAGCATAAATTATGATTTATCGCTTTGCGATAAATCATAATTTAATGAATAATGAATAGTGAATAATGAATGATTGCGGAACCGCTTTGCGGTTGGATTTGTAGACGAATTGGCGGAAACGGGTAGCACGGCGCACTGCGCCGTTTAAATTTCACAACGACGGGATAAATTTGGGTAGAGGCACATATATCCTTCGTTGCGAAATTTTTATAATGAGGCGCGACAGCGCCCACCGTACGAAAAGCTGGGAAGATGACCATGTTTTCCCCAGCTTTGGAATATGGTTAAGCCCTACGGGCATTTATTAGAAAATCATACGGCAAAAGGGAAAAATGTACCTTTCCGCAACATTGCGGTTTTGCCGCATGATTAAACGGCGCAGTGCGCCGTGCTACCCGTTTCCGTCAATTCTTCTATAAATCCAAATCGCGCAGCGATTTCCGCAATTATTCATTTTTCATTTTTAATTCTTCATTTCTGATTTATCGGCAACGCCAATAAATCAGAATTTACCCCCCTTTACTTTTCCCCGCGTTTATTGTAAAATATGCTAAGCGATACAAAGGAGGCGGGGATATGAACGTAACGGCAGTATTCGCATCGCCCCACCGGGACGGGCATACCGCGGCGCTGCTGCGCGATTTTCTGCATTCACTGCCGCAGGACGCGCACGTGGATATGTTTGACTGTTACGCCCTCGCGCCCAAGCCCTGTACCGACTGCGGGTTCTGCAAAACGGCGGGACGCTGCGTCTCCGGCGAGCTTGACGCGCTGTTTCAAGCCTGCGAACGCAGCGACGTGCTGATCGTCGCGTCGCCGGTGTATAACTATTCCGTGCCCGCGCCGCTGAAAGCGATCCTTGACCGCGCGCAGCCGTATTACTACAAAAACTTTCGCGGCGTTGACGCGCCGACCGACCCGCGCCGGAAGGGGTATCTGCTGTTAACGGCGGGCAGAAGCGGGAAATTCGCCTTTGAAATGATAAAGAAACAGATCGGGATCTTTTTTAAGGTTCTCGGCGTTACCTATACTGACGAGATTTTTGTCCCCCATACGGACGAAACAAAGGAGACACTTACATGAGACGAGCCATTGTTTTCGGCGGCGGCGGTTCCAAGGGCGCCTATCAGTACGGCGCGTGGAAAGCGCTGCGCGAGCTGGGACAGGAATTTGATATTGCCGTGGGCACGTCCATCGGCGCGATCAACGCGGGGTTCTACGTGCAGGACGATTTTGAGCATGCCGGCGAGCTGTGGACGGCAATGAACCTTGACATGGTGATGAAAAACGGCATCAATCTGGAAAAATCCTTTTCCTTCATCTACGACCAGCGGGAAAATATCCTGCCGATGCTGAAAACCTATTTTAAGGACGGTCCCGGCGCGGACATTACCCCCTTTTTGGCGTGCATCGACAGCTTTGCCAATGAGGAAAAATTCTTTGCCTCCCCGATCGATTACGGTCTGATTACCGTCCGTTATCCCGATATGCAGCCGCTGGAAATTCTGAAAAAGGACATTGCGCCGGGCTACTTCGCAAAATGGGTCTGCGCCAGCTGCGCCTGTTTCCCCGCGTTCCCCCGCTATGAGATCGACGGCAAATACTACCTCGACGGCGGCTATTACGATAACCTGCCCATCGCCACGGCGATGAAAATGGGCGCGGAGGAGGTCGTCGTCCTCGATTTGCATACCGAGCCGATTCACCCCGCGTATCAGAGGCACCCGTATGTCAAATACCTTTTACCCTCCCGCGATCTGGGCAGCTTTTTATGCTTTACCCGCGACGTGCTGGACGGGCTGATCGATACCGGCTACCTCGACACCCTGCGCGCATTCGGCAAGCTGGGCGGCAGCAGCTATTATATCACCGTATCCGAGGAGGATACCGCAGCGCAGGCGCAGCTGGCGCCCGCGTTTCTGCGGCAGCTCACCGCCGCCGAGATCGAATATGAAAATCAAAAGCGATCGATCATGCAAAAGAGCCTGCGGGACAGCCGTTTCACCGCCGCCTTGGCGACCAACGACGAGAGAACGCCCGGGGCGCTGCTGGTGGCGGCATGCGAGGTCGCAATGACCAAGGCAAACGCGCCGCGCAATCAGGTTTATACGTTCCCGCAGATGCTGGAACAGATCAAGGAAAGCTATCGGGAGCTGCGCGATCTCGAGGCGGAGAGTATCACGGATCTCGCCCGCGCGATCTGCAAAATGAACGAGGAAAAAGGGTTCCTGTCCGACCTGCGCAGAAGCGATCCCACCGAACAGGATTACATAACCGCAGCACTCACAGGCATACTATTTAACAAGGTGATAGCATGAATATAGACGAATTGCTCAAACAAATAAAACGCGTGCATTTTATCGGCATCGGCGGCGCGGGCATGTGCCCGCTGGCGGAAATTCTGCACCACGAGGGCTATGAACTATCCGGCTCCGACAATAACGAAAGCGATACGCTCCGGCGCATCCGCGCGCTGGGCATTCCTGTCGCCATGGGGCAGCGGGCGGAAAATGTGGACGGCGCGGAAATGGTGATCTACACCGCTGCGCTGCTGCCCGACAACCCCGAGCTGGTCGCCGCCCGGGAAAAAGGGATCCCCACCTTCGAGCGGGCGAAGCTCTTCGGCGCGATCAGTCGCCGTTATCCGAACACCATCGGCATCTGCGGCACCCACGGCAAGACCACGGTGACCGCTATGACCGTGCAGACCGCTATGACGGCGGGGCTGGACCCCTCGGCGCTGATCGGCGGACGGCTGCCGATGATCAACGCCAACGGCAGAGTCGGCGCGAGCGAATACTTCATCTGCGAGGCGTGCGAGTTTAAGGATCATTTTTTGGAGCTGTCTCCCCGCTGCGCGGTCATTCTGAATATCGACAACGACCATATGGAATATTTCAAGACCATGGAAAATATGAAGGCGAGCTATACCAAGTTCGCCGACATGGCGGATACGGTCATCTATAACGGCGACGACGCCAATACGCTGGACGCGGTGCGCGCCGTCAGCGCGGGGAAAACGCTGATCTCCTACGGGCGCGGCGAAGGCAACGACTGGTCGGCGGCGCATATTACCATGAACCGCGGCGCGTTCCCGGAATTTGACATTTTGTATCAGGGAACGCTGTTTACCCATGTGAAACTCTCCGTTCCCGGCAGCCACAACGTCTACAACGCCCTTGCCTGCGCGGCGGCGGCGCATTATGCGGGCGCGGACGCGGACGGCATCCGGCGCGGCGTCGAAAGCTTTACCGGCGCGGGCAGACGGTTTGAGATTTTGTATGATAAAAACGGAATCACCGTCGCCGACGATTACGCCCACCACCCCACCGAGCTGGAGGCGACCATCGATACCGCGCTTAAAATGGAATACGACCGCGTGTGGGCGGTGTTCCAGCCCTTCACCTACTCGCGTACCTACATGCTTATGGACGATTTCGCGCGGGTGCTGTCCAAGGCGGACAAATGCGTCCTGACCGAGATCATGGGTTCCCGCGAAATCAACACCTACGGGGTCAGCGCCGAACAGCTGCGGGCAAAGATTCCCGGCGCGGCGCTGTGCGACTTCCCCGACGGCGTGGCGGACTATCTCTATGCAAACGTGCAGCCCGGCGATCTGGTGCTTACCCTCGGCTGCGGCGACGTCTATAAAGCGGCGAAACAGCTTGTAAAAAAATATGAAGCGCGCGGATAAGGCGGGGATTTATCTCCATATCCCGTTCTGCCAAAGCAAATGCCCGTACTGCGATTTCTACTCGGAAAAAGCGGACGGGCAGCTTTTGGACGCGTATTTTGCCGCGCTGACCGACGAGATTTTTACCGGACGGCGGGCTGCGGCGTTTCAGCAGGGCGAACGCCCCCTGATCGGCACGGTCTATATCGGCGGGGGGACGCCGTCGGTATGCGGCGGGGATCGTATTGCGGCGCTGATTACCGCCGTCAAGAACGCGTATCCCGTGGACGCGGGCGCGGAGATCACGGTAGAAGCCAATCCCGCGTCGGCGGACGCTGCTTTTTTTGAAAAAATCCATGCTGTCGGCGCAAACCGAATCTCGCTGGGGCTGCAATCCGCCGTGGACGGTGAACGCCGGGCGCTGGGCAGACTGTCCGGCGCGGACAGGGCAAAGCAGGCGTTTTTCGCGGCGCGCGGGGCGGGCTTCGACAATATTTCCCTCGATCTGATGCTGGGCATTCCGGGGCAGACGGCGGACAGCCTGCGGCAAAGCGTCGATTTTTGCACGTCGCTGGGCGCAGCGCATATCAGCGCCTACATGCTGCAAATCGAGGAGGGTACTTATTTTTACAAACATCGGGACGCGCTGACGCTGCCCGACGAGGACGCGCAGTGCGACCTGTATTTACAGTTGGTGGAACAGCTGGCTGCCCTCGGCTACCGACAATATGAAATTTCCAATTTCGCCAAGCCCGGCAGAGAGAGCCGTCATAACGCAAACTACTGGAACTGCACGCCGTATATCGGCGTCGGCGCGGCGGCGCATGGCTTTTTCGGCGGCAGACGGTTTTACTACCCGCGCGATCTGCGGGCGTTTATCGACGGCGCGGCGCCCATGGACGACGGCGCGGGCGGCACGCCGGAGGAATACATCATGCTGACGCTGCGTACCGCCGAAGGGCTTGACTACGCGCAGTACGAAAAACGGTTCGGCGCGCCTGTGGACGCGCGCATCAAAGCGGCGGCGCAGCGGCGGGAGCTGCGGCAGTATATTCGCCTGTCCGAAACCGGGTTTTGCCTGACTGCGCAAGGGTTTTTAGTGTCGAATCGCATTATATCCGAAGTTATTTTTAGCTAACTTTTTCCGAAATCGAATTTTTTTCAAAAAAGCCCTTGCAATTTAAAATTCCTATGCTAAAATAGATTTACAAATGACCACACACGTTGTGATTTGTCTATGATTCTACAACAAAGGGAGGGTAATTCCAATGGCTTACAAAATTACCGATGAATGCATTTCCTGCGGCGCTTGTGCGGCAGAGTGCCCCGTTGAGGCGATCTCCGAGGGCGACAGCAAGTTCGTGATCGATCCCGATACCTGCATCGAGTGCGGCGCATGCGAGGGTGTATGCCCCGTTGGAGCGCCTGTTCAGGACTGATTCCGCAAATCATCAGGGCGGCTGCAAAGCAGCCGCCTCTTTTCATTATGATAAACTCCGCTCTCACCCCTATGGAGGTATATATGAAAAAAATATGCTGTATTTTCGGCGCAGGGGAATATTACGGGAACGAACAGCTGCCGCAGGGTGAATATTCGGTTATAACTGCCGACGGCGGGTATCTGACCGCGCAAAAGCTGGGATTAACGCCCGAGGTGCATATCGGCGATTTTGATTCGCTTTCCGCCGAGGCGCATGCGGCGGAAGTTATAAGACTAAAGCCCGAAAAGGACGATACGGACACGCTGTCCGCGGTAAAACTCGCCATGGCGCGGGGCGCGGAAACGATTCTGTTGTACGGCTGCACCGGCGGCAGGAGCGACCACATGTTTTCCAATATCCAGACGCTCTCCGAAATTGCGCGGCGCGGCTGTACGGCGCGCATGATCGGCAACCGGGAGATATTCGCCTGCATTCATAACGACGCGATTCGATTTACCGCCGATTCCGCAGGTATGATCTCGGTGTTTTCCCTATCCGACAAAAGCGCGGGCGTGCGGGAAACAGGACTGAAATACGAGATCGAAAACTATACCATGACCAACGGTTTTCCCATCGGCACCAGCAATGAATTTATCGGCGCGGCGGCGGAGATCGGCGTTGCCGACGGCACGCTGTTGATTATTTATACAGATCAGGCAAAAGAAAGGAGCGAGTTCGATGCAGGGCGCGATTTTTGATTTAGACGGCACTTTGCTGGATTCCATGTGGGTCTGGAGCTACGTGGACGAGCAGTTTTTGACCAATCACGGGCTGCCGAAGCAGGAGGATTATCTGGAATCCCTGGGGCCGCTGGGATTTTACAAGGCGGCGGTCTATACCAAGGACTACTTCCATATGGATTGCAGCGTGGACGAGATTCTGAATGACTGGTTCCTGCTGGCGAAGGACGCGTACGACAATCAGATTCAACTGAAGGACGGCGCGAAGGAGTACCTTGAAAAAATTAAAGCCGCAGGCGTCAGACTGGGCATCGCCACCTCCAACAGCCCTGAGCTGTTCACGGGGCTGTTGACCCGCTGCGGGATTCTCGATCTGTTTGACGGGATCGCCACCACGCCCGAAGTGTCCCGCAGCAAGGAATTTCCCGACGTTTATCTGCTGGCGGCGGAACGCATCGGCACAAAGCCGGAGGAAACTACGGTTTTTGAGGATATTCCGCAGGGACTGCGCGGCGCAAAGGCAGGCGGATTTATGACCGTCGCCGTAGAGGATCCTTGGGCGGCAAAGGACCGGGAGTCGATCAAAGCCCTTGCGGATCGATATATTACGAGCTTTCGGGAGCTGCTGTAAATACGGGTATGCCGGCAATGCCGACATACCCGTATTTACCCCGTTTTCATGAATATGCACAAAAGAGGTGGTTGTTTCGCACAAAAAAACCTCTGTTTTTTTGTTTTACTTTTCAAGGGAAATGTGATATTATAAAGTAAATTTATAGGTGTAGAAGTATTTGTTTTGCAAATAATTACATCAAAGCGTCCAATTGTTACGTCGAATCGAAATGCCCGCCGGTTCGTGATAAGATCGGTAGCATAAAATTGCTGTATAGGAGGATACGTATGGCAGAATCTCATAAACTCACAAAAGCAGCAATCGGCAAAATCATTGACGGCGTGTTTAAATCCATTGATAAAGACCCGGAAGCAAACATCGTCAAGCTGGTGGACAGAGCGTCTTTTTTCCTGAAATCGATGTTCCCCGCTGAAAATATTGATAAAATCAAAAACGGTATGCGCGATCCGGACAATATTTACCGACAGTATGCTTTTGATATGGTAAATGATGTCGATAAAAATATCTTAAAAACCATGCTGTTGGCGCTTGGCGTGGACGCTGCCATGTACGGCACAAAAACCGTGCGTGAAAACCGCGATAAATATGACTGTAACATTCCGTGGCTGATTCTGATGGACCCCACCAGCGCCTGCAATCTCAAATGTGTCGGCTGCTGGGCGGCGGAATACGGGCATCAGCAGAACCTTTCCTATGATGAGCTGCAAAGCATTGTGGATCAGGGACGGGAGTTGGGCGTTCATTTTTATATGATGACCGGCGGCGAACCGCTGATCCGCAAGGACGATATTATCAAGCTCTGTGAAAACAATCAGGATTGCGCCTTTGCAGCGTTTACCAACGGCACGCTGATCGATCAGAAGCTCTGCGAGGAGATTCGGCGCGTGGGCAATTTTGCATTGGCGCTCAGCATCGAAGGCACGGAAGAAAGCAATGACTCCCGCCGCGGCACCGGCGCTTACAACCGAACCATTGCCGCGATGGATCTGCTGCATAAGAATAAATGCCTGTACGGTATTTCCGTCTGTTACACCCGCCTGAATGACGCTTACGTCACAAGCGATGAATTTTTGGACAACATGGTCGCCCACGGCGCAAAGTTCGGCATGTACTTCAATTATATGCCGGTCGGCCACGCCGCCGATCCCGCGCTGATTCCCACGCCGGAGCAGCGCAAATATATGTACAGCTGGATACGCAAAACCAGAAACAGCAAGACCGGCAAGCGCATGTTCGTCTTTGATTTTCAGAACGACGGCGAGTACGTCGGCGGCTGTATTGCAGGCGGCAGACGGTATTTCCACATCAATTCCGCCGGAGACATGGAGCCCTGCGTATTCGTACATTATTCGGATGCGAATATCCGCAACACGACCATTCTGGAGGCGCTGCGCAAGCCGCTGTTCATGGCGTACCGCCGCGGACAGCCGTTTAACGACAACCATCTGCGCCCCTGCCCGATGCTGGAAAATCCCGATATTCTCCGCAAAATGATCAAGGGGACCGGCGCAAAATCTACCGACCTGCTGGTTGAGGAGGACGTGGACACCCTTTGCGGCAAATGTGATAAATTCGCGCTGGAATGGGCGCCTGTCGCGCAGGAGATTTGGGATAATACCCCCCATAAACCGTCCCATACCCAGTATTATCGTGACCGCCACCCGGAATATAAACCGGAAAATTAGTACAGCTGTTTTCATTTTTCCCTTCGTTGATATAAATACCGATCTCCGCCCGAGGAGCTTCCCCGGACGGAGATCGGTATTTTCAGTCATGCATGACGTCTCCCGCACGACGCGTCATACTAATCTCTGATTAAAAACTGACACCCAGACGCGAGCAGAATTTTCGAGGAGCAAGGCAGACAATGCAGGCGGGCTGTCGCCCGGCTAGGAGGATAACGCAATCCCTCGGAAATTCTGCCGCGGTGAATGTCATGTTTTTATCAGGGATTCGTATCAGAACACAGTTTCCCGATGTCGTTTTTTCTGCCCTTTTTCCATTTTCTTTCCCTATTTTTTCCCCTTACCACACAACGCGCCCTGTTCCGTAAGGAACAGGGCGCGTTTTTCGGGCAGAAACGTTTATCTCTTAAACAGTTTCTTAATTGCGTTAATGATGGACTTGAACCATGCGGCGATCTTCTGGAAGAAGTTCATGGAATTCTGTGCCGCGGGAACAACGCCGCCTGTGGCAATACCGTCCTCGTTCACAACCTTACCGCTGTCGTCCATTGCGATGACCGTACCGAGTATTGCCGCGAAGGTCTTCATATAATCGCCTTCGGAACGGCCGATCATGGTAACCGCCTGCTTCCAGCTGGCATTAACCTTATCCTGACCCTTCAGCGCAGTGTCGGAACCGACATCCGCGAAAACAAACAGGTAGTAGAGGATACGCATGGACTTGCTGATCGCGTCCTCTTCCTTCTCATAATCGGAGAGGGTTCTGACCGCAGCGCGGACATACTTCGCAGTATCGTCGCTCTCGATGAATCTGTTGACCAAACCAATCACGATTTCCTTGTTGGGATCAGCGGAGATCCACTTCAGCACGAAGCGCAGGATCACGGTGATCATATCCGCGGAAGTCGCGTTGCTGAAATCAAGCGTGAAACCGCCGGAGGAGGACTCGCTGTTGGAGGCATAAACCATGGTATACATCTCGGGAATCTCACTCTTGGACTCGTAGGAGATCAGCTTACCCATGGTAAACTCGGAAACAGCGTCCTTAATGATCAGATCCACATTGTCGATCGGAATATCGGCGCCGGAGTTGTTCAGCAGCATGCCGATGATCTTTTCAAAGATCCAATCAAAGTCAATCTCGCTGAGGGTAATGTCAATGGGCAGAAGATCGAAGAACAAATCAACCTCATTTGCTCTCTTATCCTGCGGATACATATTCTTCAGCAGCGGATTGAGCGCTTTCAGCAGTGAATAGATCGGACGAAGCAGGTTCTTAACTGTGGTGTCAAGACCCTTGGAGTTGATGAAGTAAAGGATCGCGGGCAATCTGGACAGCACGTTATTCGGAATATCTTCCAGCAGCCAGTTAACCGTTTTCAGCAGCACATCAACAAGATTTCTGATCGCGTTGCTGGGATCCGCGTCTGCGGCGTTCTTATAATCCGTGTAGCTCATGATCGGAACATCGGGATTATCGTAGCCGACGATTGCTTCCAGCAGCGGGATGATCGCGTACTTGTAACCCATACCGCCGGGCAATCTGACAAGGTCTCTGCCTTCAAGATCATTGAAGAAGGCAATGTGTCCTTCCGCGAAGAGCCACTTCACAAGCGGCGCCGCGGGGCTGAGCATCTGAACAATCACTTCAATGAAGGCTGCCTCATCTGCCGCCTGGTTGCCGGTCTTGGTGAAGGTAAATTCCGCAGGCATCGTATCGCCGAGATACTTGGTGATGTCAATGCCGAGCGCGCGCTTGAGAACCTCCGAGAGCATATTGACAAGATCGTCGCCCGCCTGTTCAGAAATCTGCTTCAACAGACCTGCGATCAGGTTATAGATCATGGAGATGTTATCCGGTGTGTAAAGGTTATCGCCGATGAGACCCTTTACAAGGTCGCCGACGTTCGCAAGTCCGTCGAGGCTGATCGGGGATCCGATGCCGAGCAGCTTGAGAATGTTATTGATGACCTTGACCAGATTGTTGGAGATGTAATCCGCCATATCTCTGGTCCAGTACTGATCGTAGCTGGGACCTTCGTTATTACCGCCCTGATAGGTTCTGTTCAGCGGCGTAAAGACCGTATCCGTATCCGCGTCGTCTGTAAACAGCCAATCAAAGGAGGTAAAGTCCGTATTCTCAGGCAGGCTGAGAATGTCAAGAATGACGTAGTAAACTTCGGGGGTGAGCAGCTTCTTGAAGAAGCTTTCGTTGCCCTTATATTTCAGTACTGTAACGATCGCAGTCACGAGTACAGAGAACGCGTCGGTATAGCTGAGCGTATTCTCATCGCCGACATAGGTATAATTACCGTTTTCGTCCTTTACGGGATTGCCGCTCTCATCGCGCAACAGCGCTCTGGACAGCTGCATCTTATAATAGGTCGGGCTGTAGGTCGTGTTACCGAATTCGTCGGGCGACTCGACCATCTTGCCGTCCAGCTCCTCGTATCTTGTAAGCACGGCAGCGGACGTGTAGCTGACAACCTCACCGATTGCGAAGTGCGCAAAAATGTTAACGCCGTCATAGGTCAGCGGCTCGTTGATACGAATGCCGGTAATATCCGTTACGATCTCAAGAATGCTGACAAGGTCAAGCTGATCGATGCGAAGTCCCTGAAGACCTGCAAGCGCGCTGTTGCCCTTTGCCACCAGACCCAATGCATAGGATACAAGACCGTTCAGATCTGTTACATTGCCGATACCGCTCAGCGCCTCGCCGCCGACACCGAGCGTGGAAATCAGGCCGGTGACGCCTGCGATCAGGTTAGAGACGGGCAGCAGCAGGTTGCGTACGGTTACGGAAAGACCGTTTGCGTTGATAAAGTAGAGCAGCTCGGGCACGAGACGTACGACGTACTTGACGGGATCGCCGTCATTGACAATATCGTCAATGAGAGCAAGCGTCTGTACTGCCAAATACTTAACGATGTTAATACCGTCTTTCTCAATGCCGTTGTCAGCAAAGTAGTTGCTGTCAAGCTCGACGCCCAGCGCCTCAAACAGCGGTACCAGCGCGTTATCATAGCCGTTGGCGCCTTCAATTCTGATGGCTTCCTTACCGGCGAACTCACTGCGTACACTGTAGAGGAAGGCAAGCGGCTTATCCTTGCCGCAAAGCAGCCAGTCAAGGAGCATCTTCGCGGGAGCGAACATATCAACCAGCTCGTTGATGAACGCCGCGCGCTTCTGCGCAAGAGTCGCGTTCTCGCCGCCCAGCGGGTTATCTGTATCATTCTGCTGCTTTGCAGGATCGGTGTACTTATCCCAAACGCTGACGTCAATATCAAGCACCACGTTCAGGATCGTCTCAATGGTGGGATTTGCGATATTACCGATGATGCCGCCGATCATACCGCCGATCTTATTCAGATTCTCCCAAGTGTAGAGGTTCAGTCCGCTCCACTTATCCTTAATGAATTCGTTGGCTGTCTTATAGCCTTGGTCCTTCATCACCGTGGAGATGACCGTATCAATAATGTTGTAGAAGCTGCCTTCAATATAGCTTGCCGTTTCCGGATTCCAGTTGTTGTTGTACTGGAGCAGCTGACCGAACTTCGTCTTTTCAAAGGTCGCGGGCACAGTGTACACCGTCTCGCCGTTGACAACCTTTGCGGTAACGCCGGTTGCGGTCTTGAAGTCGTCTTCGTTTTCAATCGCGGGATCGAAATAGAACCACTCGAACTTGTTGAGCTTGGATTCATCGACCGTGCTCTGCAGCAGATCCACAATATCCGCCCAGAGCTCCGCCTTGAAGAGATCGTTCCAGAATACCTCGTTGCCGGGATAGGTGAATACGTCCAAAGCTGCGCACAGCAGGATCGTGAACATATCCAGCTGATCCAGCGCTCTGTCGTTGGAAGAATACTGCATCATGTACAGCTTCTCGCCCTTCGCGGAGTCGTAAGGCACGACTTCACCGATGGCAAACTGCTCGAGGAAGCTTCTCTCGTAAATCACATCGCCGTTGGCGTCTCTCTGCACAGAGCCGTCATCATTATACTTGGGAATGGAAACCGCGGAAATGATGTCCAGCTTACCCTTCGTGATTGCTCTCACGATGTTGCAGATACCGGTCAGGCTGAGATCGTAAATATCAATCTTATAGTTGCCGTTAACCTTCAGCAATCTGTTAATCAGATCGTTGATGATGTTGCCGGTGCCGGTTTCTTCTGCGTTTTCGTCGTCGGTCGCGTCGGCTGCGGGTGTTGTCTCAACAACATCGGCAAGTCTGTCCGCGGGAACCTCTGTTGCGCCGGTGATGATGCTGACGTCATCAATCAGATGCATAATGGAACCCAGCGCGTTCTGTACCGCGACGGAAACGCCGTTTGCGTTGATGAAATAGATAATGTTGGGAAGCAGGTTAATGATCTGGCCGACCGGGCCTTCGTCCTCATCAGTCGTGGGATCGTCCTTTGCGTTCATGATCGCGCCGACCTTATTCAGCACGGCGTTGATGGTCATTTCAACCGCTTCAATACCGGTAAGATCATTATTCGTGATCTTCTCCGCGTCTGCAGCGCTGAATCTGACGCCCAGCGCCTCGATCAGAGGTACAAGCCCTTCCTTGAAGCCGTTGACGCCGCCGATCTCCAGCGCGTTCTGATACTGACCGTCTTCGTCCTTATCATTCAGGAAGAAGAGCTTCAGCGCTTCCTTGCCTTCGCCGACAAGCAGCCAGTTCAGCACCTTGCCGAAAGGCTTGAAGAGACCGACCAGGTTCTCAACGAACTTCTTCTGATTGGCTTCCAGCGAACCCTCGTTATAAGGTGTGTAATCCTTGCTGGTGTCAACGTCTTTATAGTCGTCCCATGCATGGAGATCAAGATCGGGAATGATCGCGCCGATCAGCTCTTCGTACTCGCCGACCAGGTCGCCGACACCGGACAGCGCCTTACCGATCATGTCAATGTACTTATCGGTGTACAGCGTACCCTGATTCCAAAGCTCGCTGAGCACTTCGTCCGCGGACTTATCCGCTGCGTCCGGCATAAGCCCCTGCACCGCCATGTTGATGATGGTTTTCAGGTTGTCTCTGATCTTTTCCGCTCTCGCCTTGTTCCAGAAGTTATCCTCGCCCAGCTCTGTCTCATAATTGAGATAGGTGTTCAACAGATACTTCATGGTGGTATCGTCGGGAATAACGGCAAAGGCATTCGACGAAGTCAGCTGCGCGACGAAATCTTCATACGCAGACCTAGTGGGCTCCTTGGTGAAATCGACGCCGTCGTTTCTCAGATCCAGTTCATCCTTAAAGTAGAACCAGTTGTAGCCCTTATAGGTCGCCTTGGTGCTGTGGAGAAGGTCTCTCAAAGCGTCGAGCTTCTGTCTGCCCTGCTCCTCGTTGATGATATTATTGCCGTCGGCGTCCTTTTTGCCGGTGTTGCCGAAGAGCTTAATAAACGCTTCGTCGTTATCGGTGTTGGTGAGCACGTCGAACACAGTGTAGATCAGGATCGTAACAAGATCCATTCTGCTCTCGTAGGAATACTTGATGACAGGATTGCCGTCCGCGTCAACAGAAGTCGTCGCCGCATCGGTGAACCGCATGCGATAGATCTTCTTGGCGGGATTGTTCGGATCCTGCACGGCGACAAGCTCGCCGATATAGAAGTTTTCAAGGTAATTGTACTCAGCAATGGTCGTGCCGGTCACAAGATCGGGAACGTCCTTCAGAATGACGGATCCGTTAACGTCAATGCCGGTAAGCGCCTTGACAAGCTCAAGGACATTTACCAATGTCAGCTTGCTGATGTCGAGATCCTCCAGCTTGCTGAGGGTACGCATCTTGACGGTGCCGTCGGAATTCTTAATTTCATTGCCGTCCGCGTCGGTCACGGGAACAGTAATGTTGACGCCGTTTTCATCCTGCTGCGGGAACAGACCCTTCACCAGCGAATTCAGAACCGCCGCGAACTTTGCGTCCGCCTGTTCACTGGTCAGCGCGGGATCGTTGCTGTCCAGCAGGATCGGCGCAACTGCGGTCACCAGCGGCGCAATGGGCGCCAACAGGCTGGTAATGAAAGAGTACAGACCGTTTGCATTAATATAATAGATAACGTTGGGAAGAATATTCAGAATTTCGTTCAGCGTCGTGGTGCCTTCCGCAGGATCCACGAGCTCCTCAAATCTGTCAAGGACAGAATAGAGCGCCTCTGCCAACATATCAACACCGGTTGCGGTCGCCGGCATATTCGGCGTCGGGTTAAAGGTGAACGCCTGCAGCAGCGGGACGAGCGCGTCCTTATAGCCGTTGCTGCCGGGGATCCGGATCAGATCCTGTACGTTACCGCTGCTATCCTTCTTGTAGCTGTGGAAGAACGCCATGGCGTCGCCTGCCAGCAGCCAGCTCAGGATACCGCCGCTACGGACGTAGGTCGTGGTAGTCTCGCCGGTTTCAGGATCGGTAACGGTGGTCTGCACGGGACGGGCATCGTCCAGCGGCGACAGCACTGCCACCAGTTCGTTCACAAATTCTTCTTTATCCATCGGCACGGAGACCGCGTCCAGATCCGCCTTGGTCATCTTTTCGGGATCGGGGTAGATCTCCTCGCTCCACTTGTTGACGTCAATATCCAGCAGGACGTCAAGCAGCTCCGAGAACTGCTCGATGGCGGGAGCGACATTTTCTCTGACCAACTTGGCGATGGAGAGAACCGTACGCTTGGTGAAGATCGTATTGCCGTTCCACAGGTTATTCACAAGGCTCTTGAAGGAGCTGTAGTTTGTAAAGCTGCTGATCAGCAGGTTTGCGATAACCTCAAGGCTCTTGTCAAGATAGGTTGACAACTGCTTGGTCCACAGGTTATCTGTAACGCCGAGACCGTCGGCATAGCGCAGATAGTGGATCGTACGCAGCGGCATGAGAGACGCAATATCTTCATAACCGGCATACTTCATCTTGATAAACGCCAGATAATCGCCGGTATAGGTCGGGTCGTCAATATCCGGCGCATACGCCTTAAACGCCTCAAACAGATAGAACCAATCGGGACTGACCTTGTACGCGTCGCTGACGCCCTCCTGCCGCAATGCAGCGGCGATGTTCTGCAGCAGATCCCCAAGATTCAGTCCGCCGTCTTGCGTCTTGATGATCTTGGCGATGAAGTTGCCCAGCGCTTTCGCATTGTTGCCGTAGGTGATCAGATCGATGATGAAGCTCAGCAGCACCGTTACGGTGTTTGCGGGGTCGTTCTTATTCATCTGCACAATCGCGCGCTGGTGATTATACAGGTTCTGATTGTAGGTGGCTTTTTCCTCCGTGGTCAACTGCGCGTACGCCGCCTCGGACAGATATTCAAAATCGTCCGTAATGGTCAGGTTTACCAGCGTCAAACGCTTACGCGCCACACCGTTTACCGTGGATTTTTTCGACAAGCTGTCGCTGACTACATTGTCAACGGAGCAGATAATATCCATTGCCTCAGCGAGCGGCGTAACTTCAAACCAATCGTCGTCCGCCTTCGCTGCCGCCAGCGCGGCGTTGTAAATATCCTCTGCCGTCTTGTCGGCATAAGCCGCGTTCTTCTTCAGGTTCGCCTGATGCTCCGCGATCAGTTCGCCGTTGATAATGGCGGAAAGCAGATCGGCAATCGCATGGAAGGAGAGATCCTTAATATCGATGTTCAGGGGGTTATAGTCGCCCTTTTCAAAGCTGAGACCGAGGGACTCGGGCAGCAAATCAGCAAGCAGGTCGCCGATAAACCGCGGGTTCACATTCAGGATCGGGCGAAGATCGTCCACCATGATGAACAGCGGCTGCAGCAGGTTGCGCGCCAGCACGGACAGACCGTTGCTCTGAATGAAGTACAGCAGGCTGGGGATAACGTCCGTCAAGATATTCTTGATCAGGTTATCATGGGCATGGTACGCCGCCAAACCGTCGCCGTCCGCGATGGACTGCTTCGCATCGTCGGCATACAGGCTCTGAATATAGCCAAAGCCGAGGTCAAACAGATAGTCCACCTTGTTCTGCACGGAACCCAGCGCGTCAAACTGGCTCTGGTTCAAGAACGTCACAGCGGTGGTGCCGTCCGCCTTGTAAATTTTGGAGGAGGAGGAGATACCCAGCGCCTCAAACAGCGGGATCAGCGCGGAATCATACCCCTGGGTGCCGACGACCGTCAGCAGGGAGGTGCCGTTGCTCTGCGGGAAGAGGTCGCCCGCTGCGCCGGACAGGAACACGTTGATTGCAGGCAGGAACGGCTCGAGCAGGTAGCCCAGCGCCTTCTGGAACTGCGCGCGATTACCGTCTTCAATCTGCACGCCGTCAAACGTCCAGATATATTTCTGATTTCTGTTGGCAACAATACCGGCATTGCTCGTAATAGGAACAAAGTCGGGGTTTTCCGCCGCTTTCAGGCGGTCAAGCGTGGTGTATTTCGCGGTACCGGTCGTACCGTCGGAATTCCAAACGGTATGCATCAGATAACCGCTGTCCTCCGGCTTGGTCGCGGGAATCTTCTGCTCGCCGGTCTCCAGAGAAATCAGGGAGGATTCGTCCTCAAACAGATAGCCGTAGTACGCATACCAAACGCTCAGGTCCATGCCTTCCTTGGTAAAGCGGCTGATGATGTACTTGAGCATATTGCTGTTGAGCGTGTTGCCCAGCGTCGAGAGCAATCGTGCTACAGCAGTAAGCGCCTCATTGGAGAACGCAAGGTCAATCAGGCTTTGCAGCCACTGACCGAAGGTCTGATACAGCGGCTTGCCGTCCTCGTCCCTACGGCGCTGGATCGTGTTCTGCAACAGCTTGGTAAGGATCAGGTCGAGGTTATCCACAAGGGTGCTCGCCCGGTCATACGTCCAGTCGTTGCCGTAGTAGAGGTACAGATAGTCGGCAACCTTCAACGGCGTATTGTCCGATGTATTATAGGCATCCTGCCGATAGGTCGAGGTCACGACCGTTTGCTGCTGATTGCCGTCGGAATCCGTCGTCGTAATTGTCTTGACGTTCGGTTCCCACCAGGTGTAATCCACCGTCTTATAGGAATTATTGTAATTATAGCTTCTGCCGCTGCCCGCCTTCGGCTGGAACAGCTCGACAATGGCGGCGATAAACAAACCGGTGTTATTCTTCCGGAGATTGTCAAACAGACTGTTTACAATGCCGGCGATCATCTTGTTGTTGTTCAGCATGTCGCCCAAAAGGGTATTCATAATGGTGTCAACAAAGATGTCGTCCTTCAGCGCCTTGCCGACCCAGTCAAGAATATCATAAAGCAGATCCGCCTTATCGGGGATAAAGTTGACGCGGGAGGTGCCGGTCTTGTAGGTAGCACCACTCTGCAGCGTTGCGTATGTAAGAACGTTCTTTACATTCACCAACGGCAGATTCAAGCCTCTCATATTGGGCAGGATCATGCCGACAAGGTAGTCAAGAATGCTGTTGATGTCCGTCAGGTCAAAATTAGTAATCAGCGTGCTAATATCGATCAGTTCGGAAATCTTAATTGATTTCAACATTTCGATCTTACCGATATCGTAAAAACCAATGCCGTTCAGCATTGAACCCACGCCGCCAAAGTTCGCATGAATGTCACCGTGAACGTTGGTCTCGATCTGCCCGACCAACGCATTGATACGGTCAAAGGTCACGCCGTAAATGATGTTGGGCAGAATATTCAATACCGTGGCGACGGGCGCCTGCGTCACCGTGCCGGTGACCCAGTTAACAATAGGATCGATGATCAGATCAATCAAGCCCTTGGTATTGTCATAGTTGCCGTTTGCCTTGGCGGTTGCCGGCGCGGTAATATAATTCGCACCAATACCAATATCCTGCAGCAGCGGAATAATGATATTTGCATATCCGTTATAACCGGCAATCTTAAGATCCTCTATATGTCCCTTTGCAGACACGTTACCAACCACAGGTAATTTTGCCGTAACTTCAGCGACCCAACCGCTGTCGCTTCTGTTACCGACCATTTTAACTTCAAAGTTCTCTCCGGTGAAAATCGCCTTTAACAGCGGTTCGATACCGCTCAGAATACCCGCAAGACCGGTCTTAAAGCGGTTCGCTTTCGCCTTGAACCATGCCTCGTAATCTCCGTCATAGGTTGCGAGAGAAACCGCACTCAATCCCCATGAGCCTTCAAATTTCTTTGCGTCTGTAAACTCATCTTCGGTCAAGACGTCGTCCCATGACTCATGACCGTTTAATTTCGCGCGAATTTCAGGGAAGGATGCGGAGATCTTGCTGTAGAGCTGATCGGGATACAGCGCCATTTTCAGCAGCGGCGCCAACTCGTGAATCTCTCGAATCTTATCTACCCAAATAGTAACCGGGCTGGTGGTAACAGCCTTTGTATGATTCGAGCTGACAACATCGCCACCATCCGCAGTTAAACCTTCCAGCATACCGGTAATCATGGGATAAACAGCGCCAAGCAACTTATTCAAAATATCGTCGGTGAACAGCATATCGCCGACCATTTTCATGACGTATTTATCGAGGGTGACGTTCAGCAGCTGGCTGTCGCCCTGCATCAGAGAAGAAAGGATACCGACAAAGTCGCCGCTCTTCAGGAACGTATCCAGCTGGGTAATCAGTTGCTCTACCTTCGTGTTGGTAACGCGATAAGTATCCGCCTCGCTCCAATCGCCGTTTGCCTTCTTTGCCGCAAAACCTCTGCCGAAGTCGTCTGCCATGGGATACCGCACAGCATCGGCAAAATATCCGGTAGAAGGATTGTAGATATGTCCCGAATTAAAATCGGATGCGCTCAAATCACCGATCCAAGCAGAGCAAATGTCCACCAGATCCAGCGCCAACGAATGGGCGCCCTTGATTGTATTGCTGCCGCTGGTGGTGTCATGGAAGTTCATGACTCTACCGTTCGCGGTTAAGGTAATCGTGCCGACCAACAGCGCAGGTCTGGTCGCCTGCAGATAGGCATAAACGGTGGTACCGTCGCTCATCTTATAATCGCGCACACGCAGCGCGGCGCCCCTGATCAGAGAGAAGTTGGCAAGATTCAGGCAATCCTTATCCCCTCTGCCGCCGGAGTAGTCCATGGTGACCAATACGCGGTTGAAGAGGTTCTTTGCCATCTGCGCATAGATGTTCTCTCTGTACTGCAAGATGGTGTCTCTGTAGCCGTCAAAGATTCGCTCCAGATCTTCGCGGGAGAGCTTGCTGCGGAACGTGTTATAATCCGCATCATACTGAGACAGCTTTTCATCCAAAGCTTGCAGTTCTTCCTCCAACTGGGCGATGGTCTTTGCCGGAAGATATGCGGGATCCATACGGGGCGTGAAATACTCCGCATAATCAAAGGTAAAGGTCCACTCCGCGTCACGGACAGCAGCATACCGTTCCACCGCCAGCTTGTCGTAGAAGTCTATCATATACTGATAACCGTCCGGATAGACCAAACGCTTAATATAATCGGAAAATTCGCTGTTATCAATCAGCGCGTCATGCGCCGCTTTGATCTCGGTATAAAGAACCGCGAATTCCTCAATGCCCAGCTCCTTATAGGCGTCGTCCGGCTCATACTGATCACGCAGGGCGTCAGACCGCTGCTTCAAATCCATCAGACGGAGCAGATCATAGTACTCCTCCAGAATCATCAGCTTTAAATCGGTCTTTAACTCGTCGTAACCGGCAATATCGACAAGGGAGTCGTAGCCCTTGCTGCTTCTTGTCGGGAAGCTCTCGTTGATCGCTTCCACATAAGCCTTACCGGTCTCATACAGCTTCGTCGCTTCCTCCAGCGTCAGATAGGTATTATCAATATCGGCAATAATATCCGACTCGCGCAGGGGAATGATATTTTCATTCAACCAAACCACATAAGGTCTTACCATCTGATAGGCAAGCGCATCTTCACAAGCCGCCATATAGGTATCGATCAAACGGATATAATTGGGGCTGGTAATGCCGTTGGCGGTCTGGAATTTTTTAATATAATAATCCAATACCGTGTCGCTGGGACGTACCGCGCCCTTACCGTAAATATTCTCATAGTTTACGGTATTGTTATCCACGACCGACAGCATCTCGTTATAGGTGCCATACTTGGTATACGGGTCCTCTCTGAGCCGCGCCATACTGAAATAGTTGAAGAAGGTCGTCAGCATTTCAATATTTGTAGGCGAGGGATCCGATTCCGTAGCGGTATACGTTCCCTTCATCGTAAGCCAATGGGCCAGGAAACTTCTTTGCTTCGCAGCGCCGGGCGTGGAAATGGTGAGCATGGAGTTCGCTTCCGACGGCACGTTATTCAGCGCGTCGTTGGTGCGCTCGATATAGCCCATGATGATCTGATCGCCGGTTCGCGCAATCTCGACCGTCCAGGAATCGATCTCGTCATTATTGCCTACGTTATAGCCATGATTATCCGTGTTATATGTCGCGATTTGATTCGGCGTATAAAAGATCTCATTCAGCGTATACTTCAGATCATTGTCGTTCGCCATATTCAGATACGAAGAACTCATCAGCCGTTCAACAACTTTTGACGGATATGAATATGTATCGTCTTTCCCGGTCTGAACAAGGTTATTATCCCGAATGACCTGAACAGCATACTTCGCAATAAGATAAATATAGCCGTGAACGGAAGTATCCACAATTTGGCGGTCATAAGAATAGTTCTTGTTTTCCAACTGGAAGTAGGTGATGTCTCCCGCCTCAAAAGAGCGCAATTCTCCGTCGGTCTTAGCGGCGTTAATGAGCTGCTTCAGCTTGTTGGTACTGTTGCCCGAGAGCGCGGCTTCCGCGATCGTCGGCATTGCCGCCATCATGCATGACAGCAGCATCAGCAGCGACAAGAATACGCTTAGTACCTTCTTTGTCATTTTCATAGTATTAGCTCCTTTACATAAAAGAGTTATCCGTTTCACGGAGTCTGCCGGTTTGCCGGTCTCGGCACAGGCACAGCGGGAAAGGCGATTCATAACGCGCCGGGCTGACTACACCGGCACGGACGACCTCGGTCCGGCAACCCGCGCGGGCGATGCGCTGACTCGCATCACACGCCGTTTTTGCCAGAGCTCCCGCCCAAAACCCGCACAGTAACCGAATTTTTGGGCAGAAATATCCCGTCAAACGCTTTTGATACACATTCATCTTATAACTTTTTACCGAAAAAATCAACAGGAAACATAAATTTTTTCTACGTGTTTTCAATTTTTAACACACCGTTTATAAATTTCACATACGATAGACCGATTTTTTTCAATCCCCATTCACAGTTTCGCTGTTTTTCAACAGATGTCAAAAGCGCCGAGCAATGCCCGGCACACGGGTAGCACGGCGCACTGCGCCGTTTAAATTTCGCAACGACGGGATAAATTTTGGCAAAGCCACATATTTCCCTCGTTGCGGAATTTTTATAATGAGGCGCGGCAGCGCCCACCATACAGAAAGCCGGGAAGATCAGAATATTTTTCCCGGCTTTGGAATATGGTTAAGCCCTTGCGGGCATTTATTAGAAAATCATACGGCAAAGGGGAAATTTGTGCCTTTCACCAATATTTCCCGTTTGCCGCATGATTAAATGGCAAATGTGCCGCCGCGTCCGGCGGACGGGGCAGGCGGTGCATTTGCAGGAAGGGACACAGAGCATTGCGAAGCGCCCCAAGCGAGCAAGGCGACAATGTCCCTGACCGTCTCGCACTG
>JAFVBH010000072.1 GCA_017480115.1 Clostridia bacterium | reverse complement strand
TTTGCCGCATGATTAAATGGCAAATGTGCCGCCGCGTCCGGCGGACGGGGCAGGCGGTGCATTTGCAGGAAGGGACACAGAGCATTGCGAAGCGCCCCAAGCGAGCAAGGCGACAATGTCCCTGACCGTCTCGCACTGCGCCGTGCTACCTGTTTCCGCAAATTTGTAGGGATGCCCATTGGGCATCCGTTGATTTTGCGATAACCCAACGGACGGCCAATGGCCGTCTACAAGCGAAGTCCGATATTTTGATTTATAAATCCAACCGCCATCAGGCGTTATCCGTGCGCAGCTTCGTTACGAACAGTTCCAGCCGCCGCATTGCCTCCTTCAGCTCCTTGACGGAATAAGCGTAGGAAATACGGACGAAGCCCTCGCCGCTGGCGCCGAACGCGTCGCCGGGCACCACGGCAAGCTTCTGATCGTGCAGCAGCGCGGTGGCAAAATCCGCGCTGGACATGCCGAATTCCCGAATATCGGGGAACGCGTAGAACGCGCCCTCCGGCTCAAAGCAGGGCAGCCCCATTTTCTGAAAGGCGTTGCAGAGATACCTGCGCCGCTGGTCGTAGGCGTCCCTCATCATCTCCACGTCCTCGTCGCCGTTGTTCAGCGCCTCCACCGCCGCGTACTGGCTCACGGTGGGCGCGCACATGATCGCGAACTGATGCACCTTGACCATCTGCTCCACGATCTCCCGCGGCCCCATGGCGTAGCCCAGCCGCCAGCCGGTCATGGCGAACGCCTTGGAAAAGCCGTTGATCACGACGGTGCGCTCCCGCATGCCGTCAAGCGCGGCGATGCTCGCATGTGTATTGCCGTTATAGGTCAGCTCCGCGTAGATCTCGTCGGAGATCACCACCAGATCATGTTTTAAAATCACCGGCACGAGCGCGGCAAGATCCTCCCGCGTCATGATCGCGCCGGTGGGATTGTTGGGAAACGACAGCACCAGCGCCTTGGTTTTCGGCGTGATCGCCGCCTCCAGCTCCGCCGCCGTCAGCTTGAATTTATTCTCATTTTTCAACGGGATCGCCACGGGCACACCGTCCGCCAGCTCAATGCAGGGCAGGTAGGAAACGTAGCTCGGCTCGGTGTAAATGACCTCGTCGCCGGGGTTCAGCAGCACGCGCAGCGCGCCGTCGATCGCCTCGCTGCCGCCCACGGTGACGAAAATCTCCTTTGCGGGGTCGTATGCCAGAGCGAGCTTGCGTTTTGCATAGTCCGCGATCGCCTGCCGCAGGTCAGACAACCCCGCGTTGGAGGTATAAAAGGTCTTGCCCTGCTGCAGCGCCCTGACGCCCGCCTCGCGGATATGCCACGGCGTGTCAAAATCCGGCTCGCCCACGCCCAGCGAGATCGCCCCCGGAATGGTGCTTGCCGCATCGAAAAATTTGCGGATGCCGGAGGGCTTCATCGACAGAACCTTGCTTGATAACTTCTCTTTCACGGCGACACCAGCATTCTTCCGTCGGACTTCTGCGTTTTAAAGCAAACGCCCAGCTCTTTGTATTTGGTCAGGGTGAAATGGGTGGTCGTACTCTGCACCTCGGGGATCGACGCCAGCTTGCCCGACACGAACAGGGAGACCTCTTTGATCGTTCTGCCCCGCACCGTGACGAGGAAATCGTACGCCCCCGACATCAGGTACAGCGTATCCACCTGCGGGAAGTTGCTGATCTTCTCCGCCAGTTGCTCATAGCCTTCGCCGCCCTGGGGCGTGACGCGCAGCTCTACCATGGCGGTCACGTCCTCGTCGTGTACCTTGTCCCAATCGATCAGCGTATGATAGCCGCAGATGATATGCGCCGCCTCCAGCCGATCCACGGTTTCGCGGACCGCGTCCTCGGGCAGATCCAGCATCACGGCAAGCTCTTCGACTTCCAGCTTGCTGTTGTTGGCAAGCAGCTTTAACAGCTTCATTTCCGTCGCTTTTTCCATAGAATCCTCTCCTTTACTAATTCAGCAGTTTACCATATATGAAAAAGATATGCAAGTGTATCCAAAGAAAAAAGCTGTCCGCCGAAGCGAACAGCGTCGGTATTTCAGTTATACTGCGGACAACGGCTCCAGCCGCGCGGCGGCGCGCAGGATTTTACGCGCGTCGGCGCTGGTCACGCCGTTGACGCGGTCGATGTCGGCGGCGCGCTGCGTCCAGGCGTTGGGCGGGGACTCCAGCCGGGCGGCATAGCGCATCGCGGTACGCGCGTCGGCGCTGGTCACCTTGCCGTCGCCGTTCAGATCGCCCAGCACGACCACGTAATACCGTGCGATCGTGATTTGGGAAAGGATCGACGTGCGCAGGGAATCGCCGGTGCAGAGGTTATCCGTCCCGCGCTTCAGCTGATTATTTTTATCATACACATCGTTAAACGTGGTGGAGAAAATGATCTTTTCCAGCAGCTCGTTGCAGGGCGTGCCCGCAAGCGCGGGGGAGATGGTTTTATCCAAAAGATTGACCGTATAGGACGAGGGTTTGCCGGTGATTCTGCCGATAATGTCGGTGACAACGCTGTCCCGATCCTGTACCTCCTGCGTCTGCGCGCTGGACAGGGAACCGAAGCAGTCCCCGTAGGCGGTGACTGTCACGCTGAGCTTCTTCCCCAGCTTATCGGAGGTAACGGCGTAGGTCTTGCCGGTCGCGCCGCTGATCGCAACGCCGTCGGCGTACCACTGGTACCGCAGCTTGGCGCTTTCGGGATAGACCTGCGCGTCTGCGGTCAGCGTGGCGTAGGTATACGGCGCCGCCAGATTGGAGGAGGCAAGCCCCGCCCAGCCGAGACCGGAGATCGTCACCTCGCCGGTGATGAGCGTTTTATCGGATACGTAAAACTGCCGGCTGATGAGCGTTTTCGTATTGCCCGCGGCATCCGCGGCAGTCACGCGATACGTGTAGATACCGTCGGACAAATTCTGGAATTTCAACGTCAGATTCATGGCGGACAGGTCGAACCGATTGCCGCCGGGATTTCTTGTAGAGGAATAGACCGCCTTGCCGTTCTGATCCACAATCGCGGCGGTGACGGTGGTCAGCGTATTGATACCGATGACCTCGCCCTTGACGGCGAAGGAATCCCCGGGCTTCATAGCGCTGTTGGGCAAGGTATTGTTCACGACAATGATGCTGTCGCCGCTTGTAACGATAAAGCTCTGAGACACCAGCCGCTGTTCGCCGGACGCGGTGGCGGCAAAGACCTCGAAAATATAATCGCCCGCCGCCAGCTTGGAGAAGCCGAGATTCCCCGAAAGGGCAGAAATGTCAAAGCTCGTCGTCATGGGGGAACGCATGACCGAGGCGACCGCTTTATTGTCGGGCGTGATGATTTGCAGCGTCACGGCGGTAATATCGGCGTCGGCATGGATCGTGCCGGTGACGCCCGCGTCCGCAGCGCCCCTTTTCATTATATAGGGATATGTGCAGTCGGAGATATACAGCCGCCCCGAGGAGACCACCAGTCCTGTGCTGCCGCCATAGCCGTTATTCGGCACATACGCGGATACGGGGCCGCCGTAGACCGTGTTATTATAGGTTTTCAGCGATTGCACATACGCGCCGTTGCGCGCCCAGTCGCTGCCGGTGTAATGCACGTCCGCCGGGATCTGCAAATAGGGGCCTGCGTCGGTCACGGTATCGCCGATATAAAATTTGAAATCCAGATGGTTGCCGGTGGAATAGCCCGTGGAACCCACCGTACCGATGACCTGCCCTGCGGCGACATAATCGCCCACCTTGACGTACACGTCGGTCAGATGCCCGTAGCGGGTGGAATAGGTCTGCCCGCCGATGGAGCCGGTATGCTGGATCTTGACATGGTTGCCCAGCGAATAGCAGCAGTTGTAATTTTTGCCGAAATTGTGGGTGCAGCCCGTATATGTGGAAGTGACGTACCCCGGCGCGGAGGCAAGCACGGGCGTCCCCTTGGCGGCGGGAATATCGATCGCGCCGTGCCCTCTGCCGTCGTCAAAACCGGCGCTGATGCCGGAATTTCCGGGCAGCGGCCAGTATAAAAGAAACGTCCCGTTGACCGCCGACGCGGAGAACGCCGACGCAAAGCACGCCGCAGTCAGGCACAGCGCCATAACGCGGGCAAGCAGTTTTTTCCCGTATTTATTCAAAATCATCACCGCTTATTGATAATATCCTGTTTACATTATAAAGAGAATCTCTTGCAGGGTCAACAGGGAAAATTTTAAGGAACGGTAAATTCTGATTTATCGCAGGAAGATCGTCACACGATCCTGTAGGGACGGCCATTGGCCGTCCGCTGGGTTACGCGCAAAATCAACGGATGCCCAATGGGCATCAAGATTGTGCGCCCATTTTGCGTCTATAAATCCAACCGCGAAGCGGTTCCACAATCATTCATCATTCACTATTCATTATTCATTAAATTCTGATTTATCGGCAACGCCGATAAATCAGAATTTACTCGATTCAATATCATCTGCCCAGGGATTTCCGTGTGTATGCGAACAAAAAACGACAAAAGTGTAAAAATAAACTTGAGTATTAAAAAAACTCTTTACATTCTAAAAATATTATGGTACAATTGACCAACAGGATAAAGCAGGAGATTTGTATGGAGCAGACACGGCGCTTACGAAAAAAAGAACAAACACGCCTTGCGTTGATGCACAGCGCAAAGATACTGTTTGAGCAGAACGGCATCGGAAACGTTACCATTGAGCAGATCACTGAGGGCGCGGATGTTTCCCGTTCCACGTTCTTTTCCTACTTTGAATCGGTGGATGATCTTTTGTCTCAGATTGCGGACGGGGAAATCAACGATATTTTCTCCGCGGTGGAGAAAGCGGAGGGCGCGCTTTCCGTTGCCGCTGTGTTCCGCCAGCTGAGTGCGGATACCTATAATTACCCGTCCCTGACGGCGGAGCTGTTTACCCGCAGCATTTTAGCGCCGGGTAAAAGTGCGGCGGCGCGTGTGGACGGTCTGTTGCAGACCGAGATCGCGCGGGACGTGGGGGAAAATCTGCCCGAGGGTTTTACAGCAAAAGATATTTCCGCCTTTATTTTCGGAGCTTATTTCGGCTTGGTTTTTCAAAAGCTTATGAACGACGAGCCTTTTGAAAAACCCGCCGAAACAAACGATAAAATACAAAAGCTAATCAGCTTTTTCAAAACTAAGGAGGCTAACCCATGAGTAACGGTTACGGAATCAGCAACTGGCAGGACGCAAAAACAATTTACGCGAAGCTTGCCAACCTTACCTCTCAGCCCATCTACAGCGTTTCTGACGATGAGCTGAACAGAGTCCTTGCGCATTTTGACACCAAGTGCGCAAAATCCAAGGAGATCACCACGGAAGCCAAGAAGTTTATCCCCGGCGGCGTGCAGCACAATTTGGCTTTCAACTATCCTTTCCCCATCTGCATCGAAAAAGCCAACGGCGCATATCTGTATGACCGTGACGGCAACGAGTACATCGACTTCCTGCAGGCAGGCGGTCCCACCATTTTGGGCAGCAACTACGAGCCAGTCCGTGAAAAAGCGATCGAACTGATCCGCACCTGCGGCCCCGTGACCGGTCTGTTCCACGAGGCAGAGCTGCTGCTTGCAAAAGAAATCAATAAGCATATGCCCAATGTCGAGATGTTCCGTATGCTCGGCTCGGGTACGGAATCCGTCATGGCGGCGATCCGTATCGCCCGTAACGCCACTAAGGCGAAGCGTATCATCAAGGTCGGCGGCGCGTATCACGGCTGGTCTGATCAGATGGTCTATGGTCTGAAAATCCCCGGCAGCAGACATTTCCTTGAATCCCACGGTATTCCCGGCAGCGCTTACAGCACCACCGATGAGGTCAGACCCAACGACCTTGACATGCTGGAAAAGATGCTCAAGCGCAACCGTATGCGCGGCGGCACAGCGGCAGTCATCGTTGAGCCGGTCGGTCCCGAGAGCGGTACCCGTCCCATCGATTTTGACTATAACAAGGGCGTGCGCAGACTGTGCAACAAGTACGGCTGTCTGTTCATCTTCGACGAGGTTGTCACCGGTTTCCGTGTCGGTTTGGGCGGCGCGCAGGGCTACTTTGACGTTGTGCCCGATCTGACCATCTTTGGTAAGGTCGTTGCCGGCGGTTATCCCGCAGCAGGCGGTGTCGGCGGTAAGAAGGAATACGTCAGCGGTATGGCCGCAGGCGTCGGCACCATGATGAAGCGTGCTTATGTCGGCGGTACGCTGGCTGCGAACCCGCTGAGCGCCTATGCAGGGTATTGCTGCATTCAGGAGATCGAAAAGACCGACGCTTGCGTCAAGGCAGGCGCGGCAGGCGATAGACTTACCGCAGGTCTGCAGCAGCTGGTTGATAAGTACGCGCTTCCGTTCGTGGTTTACAATCAGGGCTCTATCGTTCATCTTGAGTGCTCCGGCGCAATGAGCTACGACTTCAGCTCCATGAACGTGCTGGGTTCCGTCATTCCTATGCTCAGAACCAAGCCCGAAATGCTGCGCAGAAAGGTCGCCATGGAGGAAATGGGCGCCGCTTATATGGCACACGGTATCGTTACCCTTGCGGGCAGCCGTCTGTATACCTCCCTTGCCGATACCGACGAAATCATCGACGAAGCGCTCAACCGCTTTGAGGCCGTCTTTAAGACCGTCACCGTCTGCAAGAGAAATCTTGACAAATAAATTTAACAAAAAATGGAACCGCATTGCCGTTTGGCAGTGCGGTTTTTTAATGAGCAATGCGTAAATTCTGATTTATCGGCGAAGTTGGGCACACTCGCTTGTAGGGATGGCCATTGGCCGTCCGTTGATTTTGCGCATAATCTGACGGACGCCCACTGTGGCCGTCCCTACAAATTTGCGGCAACGGGTAGCACGGCGCAGTGCGCCGTGCTACCCCGTGTGCCCGACTGCGCAACTAAATCAGAATTTACCGTTTGCCAGTCCTTTGACGATGGTTGCAATACTTTCCAGCTGTTGATCGTCGAGGCGCTTTAAGTCGTTAATCAGCACTCGCAATTTCTCCGGGTTGCTGTTGGAAAGGTCAAAAAATTCACTGGGGGTGATTTGCAGATACTCGCAAATAAAGAAAAATGCGGACATGGACGGCAGGGAATTTCCATTTTCGATGCTGTTAATATAATTTTCATTCTGACCGATGGAAAGGCTCATTTCACGCGCGGATACACCTTTGTTTTGCCGCAATTGCGATAACCGCAATGAAATTTCTTCTTCGTACATCTGCTCTCACCACCTTTTACAATATTGTATCTTACAAACATGCCTTAAATGCATTATTAATTCTTGTAATTATATTAAAATACAATATAATATATTGTATAATCTATAAAATAAAAGAAATAAACTTATATGCATGAAAGGAATGAGCAAATGAATACGAGTGGGAAAAAGAAAAAAGCGGCAATTGAGGTATTCGGGGATATGTCAGTAACAGAAATCGAGTCATTTATTGACGCGACGTTGAAAAAACCAAACGCGACTGCGGAGGATTTTGAGATGATCGACGCCGCGTTTGAGGAACTTGACCTGTATCAGTGGATCGAACAGATTGACAAAATCATGGGGTATACGCATAAAGAATAAAAACATCAGCATTGACGGCGTAAATTTACGGCATCAATGCTGATGTTTCTTGATTATTGTAATTTCAGCGGCAGGGCGATTATAATCGCGTTTGCGGTCAAGCCATGGATTTTCTGATAAATTCCAGCAGCTCGCCGTATTCCTCAAACGCGGGCAGGTCGGGATAATCCGCTTTGATTTTTTCCGTGCTGCGGAACAGGAAGCCCGCCTTGCTTGCCTGGATCATACCTAAATCGTTGTAGCTGTCGCCGCCGGCAATGGTCTCAAAGCCTACGGACTGCAGCGCCTTGACCGTGCTGTATTTGGATTTTTCCACGCGCATTTTAAAGCCGGTGATCTCGCCGCTCTCCGCGACCTCCAACGTGTTGCAGAAAATCGTGGGCCAGCCCAGCTTTTTCATCAGCGGCGTGGCAAACTGAGAAAAGGTATCGCTGATGATGATGACCTGCGAAAACGACCGCAGCTCGTCAAGAAATTCCTTTGCGCCGGGCATGGGATCGATGGTGGCGATGGTGTCCTGAATCTCCTTTAGTCCAAGTCCGTGCTCCTTTAAAATGGCAAGGCGGTATTTCATCAGTTTATCATAATCCGGCTCGTCGCGGGTGGTTTTTTTCAGTTCGGGAATCCCGGTCGCCTCGGCAAAGGCAATCCAAATTTCGGGCACAAGTACGCCTTCAAGGTCAAGGCAGGTAATATACATATTGTTGCTCATGGTATTCATCCTTTCGGAAATTTATACAGTCATTATAGCATATGAATACTCCGGGCGCAAGTAAATTCTGATTTAGCTGCGTAGCAGCTAAATCAGAAATGAAAAATGAATGATGAAAAATGAATAATTGCGGAAATCGCTTCGCGATTTGGTTTTATAGAATTGACGGTAACGGGTAGCACGGCGCACTGCGAGACGGTCAGGGACATTGTCGCCTTGCTCGCTTGGAGCGCTTCGCAATGCTCTGTGTCCCTTCCTGCAAATGCACCGCCTGCCCCGTCCGCCGGACGCGGCGGCACATTTGCCGTTTAATCATGTGGCAAACGGAAAATACCGGGGAAAGGCACGA
>JAFVBH010000071.1 GCA_017480115.1 Clostridia bacterium | reverse complement strand
TCGTCAGGCTACGATTTCGCTATCCCTTCTTCTCGCCTGTACCTCACGGTACAAACCTTGGGAGTCGCTCTTGAGTTCGTCGGCAACTACGCCTCGGTGGACTTTCACCACAGAATATTGACATGCCCGTCATACTAAAAATACGGCAGGCGCAAAAGCGCTTGCCGTTGGTTAAATTAATTTACCAAGATCTACTGCTGTTTAGAATCACAAATTAATATTAATCGTGTTATTCTTGCATATATTATGCAAACATTGTACTAAATATTTATAGTCCTCTGACCGTTTTTTGAAATCCTTCATTTTACCATAGGAATAATCAACAGCGCTTGTAGCATCAAATACAATACTTTTTGTTTCACCGCCAACATCATCCCGATAAACGATAATTAAATAGGTTTTTGAATTATCCTGTGTAATTTCCTTTGTTCTGCCCCCAATCAAAGCGCCCGCAGCACCAAACATCATGCCGCCGGCAACGGCGCCGCCCGCGCTTGAAGTATAGGATTTACGTATATCCAAATCGGTTTTTTGCGAAACATCAGAAATCTTCTGCACCGGAAGATTTATACTGGTTCCGCCATCATAAACAGAAATTTGCAAATCAGAAGCTGTCAACACCAAATTACACACGGAGCTTGCAGCAATCGGCAATCCGGAAACATGTGTAAGAAAAGTTTTAGCATAGATTCCCGTTCTTTGAATTTCTTCCTGCCTTGCCTGTTGTTTTTTAACTTGCTTCTTTTCTAATCTTTTCTTTTTTGCTTTTTTAATGAATAAAACAATAAGTACAATCAGAAGAACAAAAATACCTAAAACAATAAATATTCCCACTAATGTATCGTCCTTAGGTGTTTCACTGGTTGCGGCAATTAAAGAATTCATAATAATATCTCCTTTTTATTAAGATTATACAATAAACGAAAACTTTTGTCTATAATTTTCTCATAAAAATTCTACATTTTTGCAGAAAGACGAAAAAACACTTGACAGCCTGTGCGTGAACCCGGCAAGGAAAATATATATGGCAATTATACTACGGGAACCCCGCAATCCCGTCCCCTGCGCCGACGCGCCGCCGATGATAAAGTTTTTATTCATCAGATCCTGAAAGCGGATTACCTGCTGCAGGTTCGCGCTGTCGTCGGCGCCCCGAAATGCCGCCCCGGCAGCCGCGCCATTATTAATGCTTTAACTTCGCAGCCTCCGCCTTTTCGCTTGCGACACGAATATCCGCACAGGCAATAATAAACGCCTTTTCCTGCCTGTCCATCGCCTGGAATACCGAGGGGAGAATGTGGTACTTATTTAATGCGTAATACGCATAGTTCGCCTCCGCATCTCCCCCCTCGATCAGTTTTTTGCCTCTTCGATTTCCTCGTTAATATTCGCGTCAAAACCGCTGTAGGTCTGTACAAACTGAATAAAATCGTAATACTCGCCGGGGCTTTTTACCATTTCCAGCAGCAGATCCTCGGGAGAATGCACGCCGTAGCTGTCCTGCAGCTCCGCGTTATGCAGATCGGGACAAACGACCGAGGCGCAAACCAGCGACGGCAAGTACCGGTTGGACATTTTCTGCTTATACTGACCGGGCTTACCGGGCACGGGAATATCCACCATACACTTTTCTCTGATGGCGTCCGCTTCCCTTGCGGTCAGCGCGCGGATTTCCCATTGCAGCGGCTTGCCGTCCTCGTCGGTGAGGGATTTTGTTGCAGGATAAAACGTGTTCTCTTTTACCGTCTGGTTTTTCTTCATGAATCTTTCAAATGCAGACATTACAACTTCTCCTTTACTGTTTCAGATAGTCCGGCGCGGTGTACTCGGAAATGCTTTCATAATCCTGCGCGTAGGCGGTCACCTGCTGCTCGATGTTGTCCTCGCCGGAATCCAGCATAGACAACAGCAGATCGCCGTCGATCACGCAATTCTTATATACCTTGGAGGAACGGCCGATCGAGGTTGCGGGATCCTCGCTGCCGATCACGATCTCAAATTCCGGCAGTACGCCTGTCTTTTTAAACTGTTCCGCCGCCTTGTCGAAAATCTCCGTGCATTTATAGATCGTCATGTCGATCTTGACCTCCATACCGGTGGCTCTTCTGGGGGTAATCACGCGGTTGAGCATGGGGACTTCCTTTGTTTTTACATTGGCGGTCACCTTGACGCTCTTGGCGAAAAACGCGGCATAGCGGTTCCCGTCGATGGTGATGTAGCCCTCGCCATACTTGGCAAGCGGCGCGTCCTTAGCATTAAAATAATCGTTATACATGTAATTCAATCCTCCTTACTGCAAAACGCAGGTCATATAAAGTTTTGCCATCATTCCGACGATCGTTACGGCCTCATTTACGACGACGGAATGCTTATCGGCGCCCGCGGCGACGGTGATCTCCGAACTGTCAAAATCCTCAATCGCGCCGACGTCGCGCAGCGCGCCCAACACGGAAACAATATCCGTCCACAGAAGTTCTCTGCCGGAAACATTGTTGGGCACAACGCCGAGATAGCGTTCATTGAAGATCGCCGCAATATCCGTAGCGATACGGTCGGCGATGCGCACGGTCTTATTGTCCTTGAAAGTATCGCCTTTCTCATCGGATACGGTCACAAGGCTGTTAACGTCGTCCAGCACGCGAATATCGGCGCCCACACGATGCAGGGTAAATTCTCCCGCCTTGATCGCGTCGGCAAGCTGCGTCTGGGTATAATCAACGGGAATCTCAAATTCACCGTCGTACAGCTTATTGGTCGCGGAGCGGTTGACCGCAGTACCGGCAACCACGCCCAGCGCCCAATAAACCGCCTTCTTGCAGTTTTTTACATTGACGACCGCCTCGCTGTCAGCGGCGTAATTATAAACCACCGCTTGCAGCTTGATCCCCAGCTCGTCGCGCATGCGTTTCGCATAGGCGGCATACAGCGCGTTAATCGCCTGGGTATCGCTGACCGCGCCGACCGCGTTGCAGGCGTAGCTTTCCAGTTTATCCAAAAACGCCTGATGCGCCGCTGCGTCCGCAGCGCCGTTTGTGCCGCCGGTAAACGCCGCGCCCGCATTAACCTCAAGATCAGCGTCCGTTTTAAACGCGACAAAATCATTGTCAACAAGCGCGGTAGCCGCCGCGACGGTCTGCGTATCCACAAGCGCCGTGCCGAAATAGGTTTTGACGTCGAACAGCGCATCGTTGTTGACGTTCTTTTCTATCACGGTTTTCAGGCTGTTGCCTGCCGTGCCGCTGCAGTTCGCCGTACCGAACGCGTTGGACGCTTTCCCCCCGTCGCCGTTCAGACGGTAAAGTAAAACCGTGCTCGCGTTCTTGAAAATATCCCGCAGCCCCATAAGTTTCTCATCGTCATAAGCAGCGCCCAGAATTTTAAGGGAATTACGAATAAAATCATCGGCAGTGAGCGCGATGATCTTGCCCGCTTCGCCCCAGTCAAGTTCAAGGGCAATCGCCGCTGTGCCTCTGTTTCCTGCAGTTGCCGCAGCGTTCCGCGCCGAAACGAAATTGATATAGCTGCCGGGTAATGTTTTGTTTTGTGTAGCAAAAGAGCCTCCGCCTAATGCCATAATTTAACACCTTTCCTTTCAAAAAACGGACAGTGTGTTCCAGTCTGTCCTATTATGTAATTTTTTTACAGACACACCGGCTCATATTAATATAACCGTTGCGCCATTTTGTTCTGCCTTACTCTTTGCAGATTGTGTTTGTGTTTTGATTCAGCGCCCGCATCTCTTTCCTGCTGTCCGCGCCCGGGATAAATCTTCGCAGCGTGAACAGCGCATATGTGGCAAAAAAGTCGAAGCCCTCGTCAGAGATGCCGGATTGCGAAAAATAAAGTGAGGATATAAGCGATATTTTGAATATGTCGTCTCCGAAAAGTCTCGAAACAGAAAATTTTGAGGCTCTCTGAGGCGATTTTTTATTGAACAGAGAGAAAAAAGTTTTAACTACCCCGTGCAAGGAAAAGTGGGTACGAACAATTAAAAAGCCTTTCATTTTTCAAAAGTATATTTATTTCAAAGCGAAAGCGGTGGCTGCCAAAGGACTCACTTACATTTACTAATTTTGTGACGACATCTGTTCCGCAAAACACAGCAGCAATCACCCTGCCATCAGCGGCGTGATTTTGTCCTTAACGGACATCAGCACACCATAGCTAAACAAAACGGCAAGTACATAATTTCCGATGACGTCCGCCAGCGAGACAGCGGCAGAAAGCGCCTGCTGCAATCCTGTGATTATCCGTAATATTTTTTCAAAATTAAAAAATGCCGGCTTGCTCAACACAAAATCCGGCAATGGCAAAACAGAGCTGGATCGATCGGCGGAGGAGATTAATTTGTGGGCTATCTATACGGCTGTTGAAAGCGGTGAAACAAACGAAATTTTCAAGTTTCATCAAAACACATCGGCAACCTGTCCTCTCGGCAGTAATATCCACGAACTTTTAACGCCGTATCTTGATGATGCCGTGAATGCGCTGAAAGCATCGCTTTTCGCTGTTACGCTCCAAACGCTTATTGATGAGTTGTACAAAAAAATTAAGTGACAGAAAAACACTCCGGGCCATCTGAACTGCCCCAGATTGTGCAGACAGCACAAAAGAACGACTTGAAGTAGAATATTAAGTTTAAGCAACGAACTGACATCTTTGTTCCAAGGGTGTCAGTTTTGTTTTAGTTTGAATACGAATGTTGTTGTAAAAGTGGATGTATTCAGCTATGAGGAGGCGCGCCTCCTCATAGCTGTGCAGCTTGACTCGATGGATGCACTCGGTTTTGAGAATTGAAAAGAAATTTTCGGCTAAAGAATTATCATATGGATTTCCGCGTCTTGACATTGAAGGCGTAATGCCGTAAGATTGAGTTAGCACAAAGTATTCGTGTGAGACATACTGTGCACCTTGGTCACTGTGGAGTTGCAGCTCAGCAGTGACCTTTTCCTTTTGCATTGCTTTGTGAATGGTGTCAAGCACAAGCTTGACTGTCATATCTTTTGACATATGGTAGGCAACAATGCTGTTATCATACAAATCCCTTATGACTGACAGATAACACATACATTCGTCAGTTGGTATGTATGATATATCCGTTACCCATTTCTGATTTGGTCTTTCTGCAGCAAATTCTCTGTTAAGCAAATTCGGGTATTTGTGCAAGTGTTCCGAAACATACTTGTATTTCTTCCTGCGTACATCTGAGAGCAGATTGTACTTTTGCATAACACGAAGTACCGTCTTGGGATTTCTGTATATTCCTTGTCTTTCAAGCCATATCTGAACTCTGCGATAACCGTATGTACGTTTGTTTTTTGACTGACATATGCGTATTTGTTCGGCAAGTGGTAAATCTCTGTCCGGAGCATCCTTTCGTTTCAGATATGCATAATATCCACTTCGGGATAATCGATTCAGTATTTTAAGACAAAGCAGTTTTGTAACTTCAAAGTTACACATAATAAAGAAACAACACACAAAATCCACACAGACAAAAGCAGTTAAAACATATTTTTCTATATATTGCGTATCTTTTTGTATCTTTGAGGTTAGAGCGCCTCTCTATACAAGTGAAAATTTGTTTGTTAGTATAGTTTTATGAGGCAGAAAGTGCACAGCCGTGTGCCGTATTTTTACAACATATAGTAGTGATTTTTGATATTTATTCATTTACCCACTATATAGGGTGATTTTTGAGCACAGCACCGTGCAGTTGCCATATATACAAGCAGATATTTGTTTGCTAAAATAGTTTTCAAGGAGGTGATAAGAATAAGACAATACAAACAGAGAACGCAAAACGGCAATTTCTTTCTTCTGCCGAATAACATATTTGCAGAGCATATGAAACCGAGAGATTTCATTGTGTACAGTTATTTGCAACGCTGCAGCGACAAGCGAGGGCAATGCTATCCCTCACGCAATACAATAGCGAGGGACTGCAATATTTCAACCGTAACTGTTGACGCGGCGTTAAAGAGTTTGAGCGATAACGGCTACATACACATTGCCCACAGATACGATAGTAACGGTCAAAGCTCGAACCTGTACACCGTCAATCCGATATAGCCCGTCGAGCCGCTGGTGCCAAAATTTGAGGACTTTGATATTCGTGAGGGAAACGAGCAAACCAACTTCAAAAAGCAAAGCGTGGGACAAAATAGAGAGGCGATATTTTGCATCAAAACAGGCAATTTTATCAAGGTCGATTTTCAAGCAGGATAAAGGCAGGTGCCAACGCAAGCGTTGTGCCTGCCGAAAAACACCGAACGGCAACGCCGTTCGGACGCAAAACTTTGGTACCAAAATCATCGTTTCAGCCGATTTTTAGGTATCACTTTCAAAACAATTTGATACCAAAAATCTCAAAACCGCTAATAATAGCAAGGCTTTTCACCTTGATTTTTTGATACCTAATTTTAAACCAAAGGAGATTTTTAGCATGGAACAAGAAAAAAAGAAAATATCAGTTTATATGCCGACAGAAGTAATTAAAATTTGTGATACGGATTTAGAACTTTCTACTGCCGGAAGCAGAAATCAATTCATTTCAGACGCTATTCTGTTTTATCACGCTTATCTCAATAAAGAGATAACGAATTCTGTATTAACCCCTGCTTTTGAAAGCGTGGTTGAAGCAAAGGTACATTTGTCGGAATACAGAATATCACAAATCATTTTCAAACTTGCCGTTGAAACCGCCTCTCTTATGAATATCCTTGCCGGAGCATTTGAACTTGACGATAGCAAAGTAAGAGCAATGAAACATAGGGTAATTAATGAGGTTAAGGCATTAAACGGCTATATCAATTTGGAGGATATTATCCGTTATCAAAACGAGGAATCGGATGAAATTTAGTTTTCATAAACGCTGGACAAATAATTCTGCTTGTGATATGGTGTGGGTGCAAAATTGAGAAAAAGGAGGTTGATTTATGGCAGAAAAGAGAAAGAAATACGGGTTGTATGATAAAGAGGGTAATTTCCTTTGTTACCGTATGACAAAACGCATACGCAACGAAAAGGGCGAGTATGATGTTATCACCGCAAAATCAAAAAAGAGCGTAACAGATTGCCGAAAGGTTATGGAACAGAAAATACAAGACTATTATCAGCAGAAAGAGGAAGAAAAGCACAAAGGTATCTATCCCGATATGATGTTTAAAGATTTTGCGGATAATTGGTATAACCTAAATATCAAAGATGCGGACTGCAGCAAGGCAAATAAGGATAACTACAAGGGATATATTTACACGCACATTATTCCGTATTTTGAAAAGTATAAACTTTGTGATATTACAGAGGACGATTGCCAGCGATTTCTTAATCAGTATGTTGGTTACAGTAAACCGTTTGACTCAAAACTGCGTATGACATTAAGGCGGTTATTAAAGAAAGCCAAAAAGCAAAAACTGATACCCGATAATCCGGCAGAGGATATTGTGTTACCGCAAGTTACAGTCGGCACACGCAGACCGATTACAGACGAGGAACGAGCCTTGATATTAGAAACCGCCAAAACGCATTATGCCGGAGCAATGGTTTTGACAATGTTGTATTGCGGATTGCGGCCTATTGAGGTACGCAGAATGAAATGGAATTGGATAGATTTTGAGAACAGCATATTGACCGTAGGGCAAAGCAAAACAAAAGCTGGAACAGGAAGAAAAATACCAATACCACCGCAATTAAGAGCAAAATTGTTGGAACACAAGTTAAAGGGACAAAATGATGAATGGGTATTTGTACGCTACAAAAATCATTCCCTACCGCTTGACGAAAATGCGTTTTACCACGCATGGCATAACTTTTGCAGAGAAATGGACATAGCAAACGGTGCAAAGGTTTACCGCAACCAAATTGTTGAAAGTACCCTTGCACCCGATTTAGAGCCATACTTATTGCGACATACCTTTTGCACAGACTGCCAGGCGGCAGGCGTACCACTGAACGTCGCTAAAGAACTGATGGGACATAGTGATATTTCCGTTACCTCCAAAATTTATACACATATGGTAGATGAAGTGTTTGAACAAAACCGCAAGCGTCTTGCGGACTATGCGACAGAAAAAGAAACACAAACGGCATAAATAAAGGCAAGGAGTGAAAATCATTCCTTGTCTTCTTTTAATAGCCGAAAATCTTGATTTTCTCTGTTTTCACAAATCAGAATTTGTCAGCCACATCATATCCTGCTTTTGTTAAAGCATCTATCGCAGCAACTAACGATTTTTTCTTCACCAAAACATAATCGGTGTTATAGGTTGAAACAGCAAAAATACCGATTTTGCTTTCAGCAAGAACAGTAGATATTTTTGATAAAATACCTGTTAGGGAAAAATCAAGCTCGCTCTGAATGCGAAAGCCTCTCCAACCGTCCTCACGCGCAAGTGTATGATTCGGAGTATCTTCTGTTTTACATACCAAAGACAGTTCCTCATCTGTTTTTCCGATAAAGTATATATCCTTTTCAAGTTTTAATTCGCTTGTATTTGGAATTTTACAAATTGTTAAATCGTACGGTAATATTTGCAGTACCATTTGTGTATTCTCCTTCAAAAATCAGAAGTTGTCTTTACAGTACATACCGGCTTGCAAATAGTCACAAACCGGATGTCTGCACGAGAAACAGAGTTAATGACCCCTGCGCTTCTCTTTTCGTTTTTGCTGTTTCAACTCAAACTGGCGCTGTTTTTCAGCCTCTCTCTGCTCCTTGCTGATTTGCCTGCGCTCAATTTTCATTTCTTCCCGATGCATCTGTAATACCTGCTGTGACTTTGTTCCGATGCCGGAACTCTGCAACTGTTTTCTCGCATTACGCTGTCTGCGTTTTGGATTATCAGCAGTTTTCTTAATCTCGGTTTCGACAGCTGGACTGAACTTTAGCTGATGATAGTGTTGGAGGATAAAATCCCAAACCTCATAATCTTTCGGTTCCGCACCGAATGTGACCTTGCACACCGACAGTTTTCCGTCAGATAATCGTTCAAAGACTCCGACCCAGAAAGGCCCTTCAAAAAACACAGTCAGCGTTCCACTCGTCTTGTCCATAACATTCCCTCCTTGTGTGTCTTATGGACAAAGAATGGACAACCCAGGAGGGGCAGGTTACTTACCCTGTCGCTGTGGACAGGACGGCCGGGCTACCTACCGGCTCTGGTACATCCCGCAGAATGCACGTTGCGTTTTTATCTTTGTCGTTTCTTAATTTATATGAAGCACAAGATTGTGCAACATATCATTATCTTTTGCGTTCCCCACAAATCCCGATTTATCTACTTCCAAATTGTTCTGTAAATAAAGGTTTGTATTATTCTTTGTTCTTGTCGCTTGTATTACCCTTTTTAATTTTGCTAAGATATACAGATCCAAGACATAGCATAGCAGAGCCAAGACAAATCCATATAACGCGCGTGCTTGTATCACCCGAATTGAATCCCTTAGTCAGTGCCACAATATAGAAACAAAGTGCAGCAACATAATATGCTATTGCAGAGATTTTTTCTTTTTTCATAAACAAACACCTCATCAAATTTTGATATTTCTTCTGTTCAATAATTATAGCACAAATCATCTTGATTGCAAGTATGAGGGATAGATTTTTTAGTATGTTACATAGGTGATAAAATATTTAACGGGTCTGCGAGGGCTCTCCGAGGGCAGAAAAAATATAGAAAAGGTCGAATAAAGGCGGAAGTGCCAAAAGGATTATAATTTTACTGACGGGAAACCGCCGGACAGGCTTCTCCTCTCAACAACGAAACAGTCCACCGGACTGTTTCTCCCGATTTCATGCGGCTTTTAGCCTGTGAAACCGGTGTTTCGTTTCGAATCCTTCTTACAATTCTATGGCAAAATTTTAAGGACAGGCGTTTTGCCTGTCCTCAAATTTTGGCAGAGGTATAAGGATTCGAACCTTAAATGACGGAGTCAGCGTCCTCAATATGCATGTCAGCGCCGTGCACCACAGCGCCGTCAAGCCGGACGTCCCGCAGCAACCGGTAAAGCAACGCTTTCACCGCAGCGCATTCCGCTTTCGGCGCGTCGCCGCCATACAGATACCGAATCCGCATCTGATACCGCTCCATGAACCGTCTGCCGACCGTATGCGTGATCGAGGTATCTTCCGGCGTCACCAGAAAACACGGCTTTGTATGCCCCTGTTCAATTTTTTCTGTGTAGATTTCACAGTCCGGAAAATGCTCCGCAAGCGTCAGGCAAATATCGTCCGTAAGTTTCTGTGTTGTTGTCATGTTTAAATACCTCCATTTATGCGCACATAGAATGTTTTCGGGCATGCAGCTGCGCGACCGATGATACAAGCAGCGTGACCGACGCGGCAAGCAGATACAGCCCCGTCACCCGGTATCTACCGGTTTGCGCCGCCGAAACAGTCGCCCCTCCGGCGGACGGATACATCTGCGCCGTCGATGTAAACAAATGCGGCGCGGTCTTTTTCAGCGGAGCGATCAAGTCCTCCATCTTTTCGGGCCTGCCGTCCTTATCAAAGCTGAATTTTTCGATACCGCCGATCTTATAGATGACGTATTCGGGATCCGTCACTCCCAGCGCCGTCAGTTGCTCCTGTACAGCGGCGGTACGGCTGATCCTGTCAAGCTGCGTATGCAGTTCTGTCACCGTCTGCCTTAACACCGCCGCTTCGCGAACCGCGGCATGCAGCCCGGCAATCTCCGCGTCTCTGTCCGCAATCTCCTGTTTCGCGGCGCTGAGATTCCTTTTCACAGCGTTGAAATCCGATCTGGACACAAACGCCTTGCCGATCGCTGCGGATACTTTCCTGTCAATATCCTCGCTGTATCCGTCGCCAAGAATATCCCTTAACCATTCAAACATAATTTTGCTCCTTTCATTTCGCTGTCCTTTTTATCCGGCAAGTCCCGGTCATGCGAAGCGCGGTTTTATTCCGACCGCGCCGACGGTAAGGTATAAAAAGCGGCAAGCCCAAAAAGACTTACCGCTTTTATGCTGTTCTGAGACAGAAAAGGACAGCCCGTACGGAACTGTCCTTTTTTCTAAAATCTCATGCTATCATTTTAGCACAGAGAAAGCGGACATACAAGGACATTATTATGCTATTTTTGAAATTTTCGTTTCTACCGCATCAAGCGCCTTACCATGCAGACGACGGACATGACGATCGGAAATAAACATTACTTCCGCGATCTGCTCCCATGTCAAATGATTTAAATATCGATTTTCAAGAATCAGCCTGTAATTCGGGTTTTCGACCGCATTGATTGCCTGTCTGATCTCCTGCACTGTTGTCAGATAGCTCTCTTTTTCTGTCGTTATGACGTGTTCAAGGCGCATAATCTTGTCTATAAATGCAACCACCCGCGCATCTGACGCATGCGTTGACGTCACCCTGTCCTTTCCATAATCGATTCCGCCGATCCCGTCTGCCATCTGCCGAAGATCCGAAAGCTGCCGCTCCTTCGTCGCAATAAATTGCTGCGCCCGATATGCTCTGCTTAAATATTCTTTTACCGTCATATAATTCCCCCTCATTTTGTGTTTGCAACGGTCTGTGCTACTGAACAACGCACGCTGTTTACCAATTCCCATTTTCCTGCTCTCTTAAATTTAAAAAGAATGTTTATTAAATTAAACATGCAAGATAAAAAAATATTTGGTCACGAAACTGAAAATCTGTCGGCAACAGGTAAGAACAATCCGACAGTTTTCCCGGATTTACTCAAAACAATGTCCGGTTTATACAGCAACGCCCAAGCTGTTCAACAGATTAAACATATAATACACAAGAAATATGAGAATGTCAAGTGCATTTAACAGAAATTGTTTATTTTTTTAAACATTTCTGTTGACAGTTGACGTGCTATTGATATATAATTATCTAAACATTCACTTTCCAGAAAATTAACATGGAGTGATTTTCATGACACTAACGGAATTGATCATTGAGTACCGACAGCAGCACGATTTGTCGCAGCGTCAGTTTGCTGCGCAATGTAATCTATCCAACGGCTATATTTCCATGTTGGAAAACGGAACAAACCCCAATACGGGGAAACCCGTAATTCCATCGATTACCGCACTGAAGAAATTGGCAAAAGGTATGAATATATCCTTACCCGCATTGTTTGAACGCACAGATAATACCTTGGTCAATCTTTCACCAGACGAGGAGGATCCGCTTACGATCCCCGGTATTTTTCCGTTGCCCCGCACTGTTAAAAAGCCTCGCCTGGGTAAAATTGCATGTGGAGAGCCAATCCTGACAGAGGAAAATTTTGACGGCTATGACGCCGTACCTATAGAAATTAATTGCGACTTTACGCTGGTAGCCCAAGGTGACAGCATGATTGGCGCAAGGATATTCGACGGCGATATAGTATACATCAGGCATCAGAATATTGTTGAAAACGGGCAAATTGCAGTCGTCATGATAGACGGCGAAAAAACGCTGAAACGGTTTTACAAAAAGGGGGATACGGTGACCCTGATGCCCGAAAATCCAAACTATGAGCCTTTGGTCTATGTCGGAGAAGAATTACAGGATATTCGCATTCTCGGACGCGCAGTCGGTTTTACCAGCTATATCCGATGACTGCAGCAAATAAGCGTGAAACACATGTGTCAAACAAAAGAACCGCATCAAAAGCCGAAACGACCTTTGATGCGGTTTTAACAAAATTTTTCTGATACTTATTAATTACGGCAAAAGTAAATCGTCCGCCGCTTTCCTGTCGCTTACTTCTTCCCGCAGTTCTTATCGAAAGACGGGTTGCAGGCGTAGAAATTCTTGCTGTTAAGCTTATCGGTGGCGATGCGCAGCGCCTCGCCGAATCGTTGATAGTGCACGATCTCGCGCTGACGCAGGAAACGAATGGGATCAATAATATCGGGATCGTCCACCAATCGCAGGATATTATCATAAGTCGTTCTCGCCTTCTGCTCGGCGGCAAGGTTTTCATGCAGATCGGTGATCACATCACCTTTCGACTGAATATACGCGGCTGTCCACGGCGTACCGGACGCGGCGACGGGATAGACGCCCGCCGTATGATCGACGAAATAGGTATCAAACCCGCTTGCTTTGATTTGCTCCGGCGTCAGATTTCTCGTAAGCTGGTATACCATGGTGCCGATCATCTCAAAGTGACCGAGTTCCTCCACGCCGATGTCCGTTAACAATCCTTTCAGCGCGGAATAGGGCATGGAATAGCGCTGGGAAAGATACCGCAGCGCCGCAGACATTTCCCCATCGGGGCCGCCGTACTGGCTGATAATAATCTGTGCGGCGCGGGGATCGGGGTTCTTAATATTGATCGGATATTGCAGTTTTTTCTCATACGTAAACATCAGTCACACCTCACTACTTCCCAGGGCCACGGGCTTGCCAGCCATTCAGCGCTGTCACCGCTGCCGGCTGTCAGGGGGCCGAACTGCTCTTCATATTTGCGAACGAGCATATCGTATTTTCTTTCATACTCGTTCATTAACGCTGCCGCGCGCAGGTCGGAAGGGTGCGTATCAAGATACAGGTGCAGTTCCCACGCGGCAAACTGTACCTCGGATATTTCACGGAGCAGCTTGCATCTGTTCATCGCATACACGCTCCTTTAAAGGGTTTGTTCAACACCGGGAATAAAGTACCTTTGCATAGGGCAGTTCCCGCGTCATAGGTTTTGCGGTTCAACTGGAAGGGCACGTATGCCATCGCTACGACGGTATCCTCCGGCAGAGCGGTTCGTCCGGTATACATATCGTCGTCGACCGGGCAGGACGCGTCCTGAGGATAGACTTCCCTGTCACATCCGCAATTGTTTTTTCTGTACAAAAACAATCACTCCTTTGATTATTTTGAGGAAATCCTCATTGCATCGTATGCCGCCGACATGCGTGGGACAGTTTTTATTTGATTTTGTGTTTTTTTCAGTTTCCCGCGAAAAGAATCGGCATTTCCGTATTGATTTCAGCAAAACAGAATGCTACAATAATGCCGTTATTAAATTTTCGATAGAAAAGAGGAAGCGCATGGATAAGGAAACCATCGCCAACGATCTTGCAAAGATATACGCGAGCGTCATGTTTCGCGATTATGTATCCGCGCTGTCGGCGGACGAAAAGCGGGATACGGCTCTGCTGACACGGCGTTTGTACTGCCTGTACGAAGAAGCCCATACCGCCTTTCTCATGATGGACGACAGCGCGTTTGATTTTTCTGATATAAAACCTTTCACTGCCGACGACGGTACGGAAATTCTATAAATTAAGAAGATTGCCCGCTGCAAAGCGCAAAAATGACCGGACGGAGATTAATCCGCCCGGTCGTTGCGTTCGTTTGCTGAAAAAATTTCAATTTTATAAATATCCTCGATGGGGATCTGCGTACCGCCCCGCAAAAGCACGCGCCGCGTATAGAGATCGATCCTGCGAATACTGTCCGTCACGGTGATGTACGCGCCGCCGGACTTTTTTTTATCAGGACAAAAATACGTGATCGCCGCAGTTGCGGACCGCGCGTCTCCCGCTGTCAACTGCAGCAGCAACGCGTTCAGCGCCGCCTTTTCGCTTTCGTCCAGCTCTATTTTTTCCTCTGTACGGCGGGCAGCCTCCCGAATGACAGCATCATAGCCCGCCAATGCGGCAAAGGGCGCGAACTGGGCGGCACGGTTCAAATTGGACATCTGCGGATGCCGCCCGGACACATGATGCGGCAAATCAAGAATATCTTTATATTTTCCCCCGCCGTCTGTATCAAAAACAAACATTACGCGCTCCCCCCCCTTTTACGCTTTATGTCCGCCGATCATACGATTGCGCTCCACGGTCGTTGCGCCCGCCTCCAGATTCATACCTTTCAGCACAGCGTTTTTCCCGTATTTCTTCTTCAGTGCCAGCACCGCTTCCTGCAACTGTTTTTCTTTTTCCGCAGCTATATCCGCCGCCGTCTGCTGCCTCTTAGCGGCTTCATAATCCGTAAACATATCCAGCTGTTCCGGCGATGCCTGCGGGATCGCATGGGCAGGAATTACGTGATTCGCGGTCAGATATACCCGACGAACCATCAAATTGCGATCCACAATCCGCGCATACAGCGAAGAAACTGCTTGCAGAATCGCAGAGGAAGACGCGGTATAGGCGTTCAGATTGATACTGCCATGGGCGGATTTCGGCACCCTCCTGCCGTAATGATCGGTTTTCACCGCACCGGCATAAACGGTATCCGCCGTAAGACTGATGACGTCATACCCCACGGTCAAAACGATTTGATCTGTCACCAAGTCCTTATCCACAAGATCCAGCGCCAGAAGATCCGTCATTTCTTTGGTAATCAGCAATCCTTTTTCATAATCGTAGGGACACTGCAGCACCTGCCCGGCGCCGAGGCTGTTGTTTTCCGGCTTATATGCCTTAATATCCGCCATGGTACAAGGCTCCCAGCCCCACGCATGATCGATCAGCAGCTCGGCATTGACGCCGAACAGTTTGTAAAGCAATTCTTCATTATAAAACGAATTTGCCGCGCCGACGGAGCATCTCGCCACATCGCCCATGGTGAACATGCCGTTTGCCTCCAGCTTTTTTGCATACCCGCGCCCCACGCGCCAAAAATCCGTCAGCGGTCGGTGATCCCACAGCAGCTGCCGGTACCGCGATTCGTCCAACTCGGCGACGCGAACGCCGTCACGGTCTGGCGCAATATGCTTTGCAACAATATCCATCGCCACCTTGGCAAGATACAAATTGGTGCCGATCCCCGCCGTTGCGGTAATGCCCGTTGCGCCCAGCACCTCGCGAATCAACTTCATGGCAAAGGCATGCGGCGTTAAATCGTAGGTTTTCAGATAATCCGTCGCGTCAATAAACACCTCGTCCACGGAATAAACGTGAATATCCTCCGGCGCGACATACCGCAGATAAATTCCGTAGATTTCTGCGCTATACTGCATATAATACGCCATACGCGGCTTGGCAATAATATAATCAACGGCAAGCGACGGGTCGTTTTTCAGTTCCACGTCGCTGCTGGACGCGCCGGAAAAGGTTTTATCAGGCAAGCGGCGCTTTCGCTCCGCATTGACCTCATGCAACTTTTGCACGACCTCAAACAGCCGCGCCCTGCCGGGGATCCCATAGGCTTTTAAAGAGGGCGACACCGCAAGGCAGATCGTTTTCTCCGTACGGCCCTCATCGGCAACGACAAGATTGGTCGTCAGAGGATCGAGTCCCCGCTCCGCGCACTCCACCGAAGCATAAAAGGATTTCAGATCGATCGCCAGATAGATTCTTTCCGCCATACGCGCGCCTCCCGTTCATTTGTTCACCAACAGTTTATCACAGCGTATGCAAATTTGCAATACCTTTTGCAAAAATAATCAAACAAATGTTTACCAGCATGCTATTGACGGCACGTCAAAAATGACTATAATAATACGCGGTGATAACAATGACCTCTATATATCCCTCGTTTTATCCACAGTTTCGCTGCAAAGCGCACCGATGCGCCCATACCTGCTGCATGGGCTGGGAAATCGATATTGATCCCGTGACGGCGCGGCGCTATCTGTCTGATCCGTCCCCATTGGGAGACCGTCTGCGGGCAGCGATCACCTTTGACGGCGATACTTACAGCTTTGCGCTGACAGAAGAGGAACGATGCCCTTTTTTAGACAAAGACGACCTTTGCGATATTATCAAGGCGCGGGGAGAGGACGCGCTTTGCGACGTCTGCGCTCTGCATCCCCGCTTTTTTGAAACTGTTCATGATATAGAGCTTTGCGGGCTCGGACTGAGCTGCGAGGCGGTCTGTACGCTGCTGACGGACGCGCCGGCGCTGCGGTTTGTCTCCGACACGGGGCAGGCATTCGATTTCGCGGCGCTATTGGACTTGCTCGGCTGTAAAACCGTAACAGATTTCCGCTTCACGCCGCGACCCGGCGCCGCATATTATGCCGAAATTCTGACACTGATGGCAAAAACGGAGCCGATCGACGACGCGTGGACACAGCGGCTCGGGCAGCTGTCAAATATGGTTCAAAATATCGCGGCATCGGCAAAGGCCTATGCGCAGACCTACGACCGTGCGCTGTTCGACCGCATCTATCAATATATTACTTACAGACAAATAGAGAATCTTGACGCATACGGCATGAACGCCGTGCTTACCTACGGACGGTTATGTACGGAATTTATTTTTTTGCAGGACGCGATTGCGCCCGCAACGGCGGCGCACATGCGCCGATTTTCGGAACAGATCGAATACAGCACGGAGAACGTCGATATACTTATGCAAAAAATCACTCCCGACCGGTAAATCACCTGTCGGAAGCTTTTTTATTTTTGTACGGCAACAGTAACAATGTAGCCTGCGTCTCCGGTCTCCACCTGACAATCCGGAAACAGCGACCGGAGATATACAAGCTTATCTCTTGCCGCGGATTTATTGACCACGTAATCATTGGTATTGAAAAAAGGAATATAGATGACCTGCGGCACTGCGTTCGGGTGCAGCTCCCAGTAATGCTCCAGGCGGTCATGACTGTCCGCCTCCACATAGAACGAACTGTACGTGCCGTACGGTAAATCCGCGTACAGGTACGGCGCCGGACATAAATTTGCAACATATAGCGGGCCTTCCGCGCCTTGCAGACGATCAAGATCGCGCAGTATCGCATCATACTGCGTTTTAACCGCCGCTGTTGTCTTTATTCCTTTCATCGGACCGCGCTCTGCTTGTGCATTCAGCGGCTGCTCATTTGTAATAAAGATACGTTCAAGTAACTGCGTGCTGCGTGCGAACATATAATAATATCCCTCTCCGGCAATCAGGACGCACACCGCAAGCGCCATGCACAATATCTGCGCTCGCGCCCGGGCGTCTTTATCCTTGCGCGTCGATTGTTTTCGGTTACGCCCGGTTTCCTCTGCAAAATGCCGCGCGACGCCTTGCATCTGCATCTGCCGCATCTCTGCGATCATGTCGGCAAACAGGAGCACGGAGGGTGTTGTCGCAACGATACACCCGACGCCGATGGACACCTCCGATGTAAAATCCGTAAAAAACGCAAACGTCCAACCGAAAAGCAGAAAAACAAACATTTTCTTATTTTTCCTTGCGCTTAACAGATAGCACACAATGCCGAAAATGCTCAGCACAATCGGCTGCACGGAAAGCACAAAGTATCTCTTTTTTTGCATCGAGATCAGCATGGAAACCGTCGCAAACGCAAAAATCACGCAAGCAAGCGCAAAAAGGGACGGCTTCTTTTCCGGTATTTTTTTCCGAAAAAACAGCAAGACGACAAAATACGCCGCCCAGAGAACATTGGCGATCATGCCGGTCGCCGCCATATATTGTCGGATTTTATACCATTTAATGATACTCGCCATACCCGTGGTATAATTATACTCGGAATCCCCCGCAAGCTCCGGCAGATTAAACAACAGCGCCTTTATATCGCCGCCGGAAAGAAGAATCGCCAAGAAGATTACAGCGCAAATCAGGATGCCCGCAGTTGAATAAATCCAAGCATTTTTGTTCAAAATAAACTCGTAAGCAGACAAAAAGGGCTTCTGTTTCTTTTCCCTGCGCATTTTTATCAGCATCAAAAAAGTATATATAAAATAGATCGCTGCCGCCGCCGGCTCCAGCAGCACGCAACAGGCAAGCACAAAACCGGCAAACATATAATCAAAACGACGAACCCGCGGCTTTGCAAAAAGGGTCAGGCATACAAGCAGCGCCGCCATCATCCCCATATTATAATAATTCAGCGTCATATAGCCAAAAGCATGATAACCGGTAAAAATCACCGAACACAGAATTGCCCACCACTGATAGCGGCGCAGGGATAAATATATATATACGGCGAACAGCAATTTCACCGCGACATACAAATATCTGAAATAAAGCACGATCCCCTCTGTGCCGCCGGTCAGCATATAATACAACCGAAAGGGCAGATATTGAAAAATCGCGGCAAGCTGCGTCAGGTGCCATTCATTGATGATCAGACGATCCCCCTGCAACAGCCTATGCGGGATTGTAAAATAAAAACTCTCATCACTGACCTGCAGACCGTAACGAACGGCATAAAGCAGGAACAACACCAGAGCAATCAAAACCATCAGGGCGGCAATATCCGCTTTTGTGATGTTTCTTTTTACCGAAGCCCATATCTTCAATGCTTTTCACCTCCGCGAGCGATCGTTTTACCTCAGGTCTGGGGGTGTTCCCAGTCTGTCACCGCAATAATATAGCCCTGTTTTCCTATCTGCACAGTACATGCGCACCGGGAACGAAAATACTGCATATTTGCTGTGGCGCGCTCCTTGTCTTCTCTATAATTTTCATAATTAAAGAACGGCACGTAAATCACCTGCGGGCGCTTATCCGGGTGCAAATCCCAATAATGTTCTAAACGGTCACGACTGTCCGCATCAACAAAATAAGCGGAATAAGTGCCGTACGGCATATCGGCGTAAAGATAATACCACGAACATAAATCCGCCACATACAATGGACCATCGGAAGCTTGTTTTATCAGCGCCAGATCCTCCAAAGTTTCATCATATTTTACTTTTAAGAAAGGAATTGTCACAACACCTTGCAGTGGACCCTGCGTCAATTCTGCATCCAAGGTTTCCGACTTCTGATAATAGGCATTTACCATAATTTCAATAAAATGCCATGTTCGTGCTGATGCATACGAGTAGCTCTCCCCCATCACTAAAACAATTAAAGCAAGTGTTACACACGCAAACTGCAGCTTCAGTCGTTTTTTGCCGACACGCCCCTGCATGTGCCGTACCGCATCAGAAATAGAATGTATCTCATGGCAACCCAGCTTCTCGCTTATAAGTTCACGCACAAGTCCGGCAAATAACAGAATGGACGGAATCGCCGATACAACACAGGCAAAGCCGATTGACACATCCGAGGTAAAATCGGTCAGCAGCGCACAACTCCAGCCGTACAATAAAAACGCAAACAGTTTTCTGTTCTTTTTTGTGCTTAAAACATAACATACCGTGCCCAAAAGACTTATTAATACAGTTTTTATTGAAAAGGACAGCCCATCGTATATATAAACAACAAATAAATCTTTTTGAAGCATAACAAGCAATGAAATAACCGTGTATGCGTATATTGCGCACCCAATGGAAAAAAATGCAAGCTTTTTTTCCTGTAATTTCCGACGGAATATCAACAGCGCAATAAAATATCCTGTCCATAAAATATTGGAAACTATGCCGGTCATCTTTAAGTAATTTTCCAGCTTATACCACTTTATCACGCGAGCGACGCCTGTTACATAGTTATACTCATAATCCCCCGCCAGCTCCGGCAGATTTATCAGCAGCGCTTTTATATCGGCGCCGGCGAGAATAATGACGAAAAATATCACAGCGCAAATTAAAATCCCCGCGGTCAGCAGCCCCCAAGCTCGTCCGTTAAAAATAAAATCACAGGCAGGCAAAAAAGCTTTATCTTTCTTTTGCCTGATAAGTTTAATAAGTACTAACAAAGAAAACACAAAATAAATCACAGCGGTTGCAGGTTCAATCAGCACCCCGCAGGCATATACAAAACCGGCAAACACATAGTCGAAGATGGTAACCTTTTCCTTTACAAAAAGGAGTATGCATACCAGCAGCGCCGCCATGTTGATCATGTTATAATAATTCAAAGTCATAAAGCCGAACACATGATAACCGACAAAGTCCAGCGCGCATAACAGCGCCCACCAGCGGTAGCGACGCAACGACAGATATAAATAAACGGCAAAAATCAACTGCACCGCAATATACAGATAACGAAAATACAGGATAACCCCCGCCGTGCCGCCGGAAATATTATAGTATAACAGGAAAGGCAGATACTGAAAAATTGCGGATAACTGCGTCAGATGCCATTCATTGATAATCAGCCGGTCGCCCAACAGCAGCCGGTGCGGAATCGTAAAATAAAACCCCTCATCAACAGATTGCACGCCATAACGCGCGGAATGAAACAAAAAAACCGCCGTGACAATAAAAAACACCGCCGCGACCAGATCAATCTTTGTCAACTTCTTTTTTGACAATGCACGCTCTTCCACCGTACGCATCCGTATTTCCACTCCAAATTAAATACTGCATACATTATATAGACAAAAAGAAATAAAAGCAATATCAAATTCTCCATAAGGTAAAAACGCCCAAAAAGAACGAAAAAAAATTGGTGTAATTTAACAATAATTCCATTGACTTTATGGGGAACAAGTAGTATGATTGAGAAAATTTAGTTCAATATTAAACTGTTTAAGTTTAAACCAAAAGAAAGTGTTTGTGTATGGATAAGGATATAGATGCTCTGCTGAAAGGGAGACTGTTTAAAAAATACGTGGATAAAATCTACGCGCAGATCCGCGAAAAGTATGATCTGAAGCAGGTCGAGATCGAAATTCTTTACTTTTTATGCAACAGCGCAAACGCCACAGCCAGCACCATTTACAAAAGTCTGTCATTGACCAAGGGGCATGTTTCGCAGGCAATGGATACGCTGTGCCAAAAAGGATTTCTGACGCCGGTGCAGGACAGAACGGACAGACGGTGCATCACCTACGATATTACGAGTATCGGCAGGCAGGCTGTCGCCGAGCTTGGCGCACTGAAAGAAAATACCGAAAAAAAACTGCTGTCGGGCGTCACCGACAGTGAACTGCATCTTTTTATCGACGTGGCGGAAAAAATCTGCGGCAACATGGAAGCCATGCTTATAAGAAAAAGCTGACGCGGGGAGGAGAAATCTTATGAAAAAAACCGTACACAGACTGCTTTGCACACTGATCGCCGGATTGATCGCCGTATCCGCGACCATACCGGCATTTGCCGCCTTCAGCTACCCCGCCGGGGTCACCGCGCAAACGGCGGCGCAAAGCATAGAAAAAACGGATATACTGATCCGCAACGCCGTACCGGCGCTGACCGGCAAAGGACTGCGGGATACCGTTTACGGCGAATTATATAAGGACGCGACGCTGTCGCAGATATTGATCTCTGTTTACTCGGCGCTGGGCGAGCAATCGAGTGCCCTTTCCGGCGCCGGGCTTGAGGTTTCTCCCGCCGCCCTTGCAGACCGCCTCGCCGCCTATCCCACCATCGCGCAGGCGCTGACAAACGCCGCATCGTGGCAGGACGCGGATTTATCAAACGCCCGGTGGGGCGTTACCGATGAACGCGCCTTTGCGGACGCAGTCGCCGCGATGCTTTCGCCTTTTAACGATATTCTGTACATGCTGCTCTGCTCCGGCGATTACAATGTATCGTTTTTAAATTTAAACGGTGCTGACGGCTATAACAACGGCATTCTGCCGCTGCTGCGCGTGTTGGACTGCACCGAGCTCAAAAGCAACGAAAGCTTTAAGATCGAGGCGGCCAACAATAAAAACAGCATGCTAGCCAATATCATCGTATCACTGCTGTCATTTTTTAATACCGTGCTGGACGCGCCCACCGCGACCCTGACGCGGGTGCTCCCGGAGCTGGCAAACTATATAAAAAACGGTGATTTTGAAGCCGGTATCGACGCATTGCTGCAACCACTCACTTTGAAAGTCGGCAATGTCCGTCAGCTGTTTTCCGGCACACAGATGCTCTCCTTCCTGATGGTATTACAGGATCCAAGCAAATTCACACTGCAATTCAAAAATAATCTTGCCGTGCTTCTCAACGATGCGGCAAAAAACACAAAAATCAAATTCCCTGACATTAACCTTGATAAACTGGTCGCCTGCCGCGGCGACGCGGGCGCCGCCTATGTTGTAATCTTCCGCTGGCTGATCGAAGCGGCGAAACTGAACAGCGGCAAGATCGGCGCGATGCTGCCCATGAACGAGAGCGGCGATATGGCGGCAAAGGTGCTGGATTCCCTGCTGGCGAAGGAGACGGACGCATTGCTGGCGCTGATCGTCAAGCTGTTCACCGCCGCCGAGGGCATGACGCTGGACTATCAATGGCCGAGCGGCGCTTATACGCCGGTCAGCGTTACCTACACACCCAACCTGACGCGGGAAAATTATCAGCACGCGTTGGAGGGCATCGACGAAATTCTGAATGAAGCGATCAAAGATATGACGGCTTATGACAGCATCGCCGAATTGCTGCAAGCGCGCATCTACTCCAACGCGTTGATCACCACCGTTGCAAAGACCGTTTACGGGATGCTGGGCGGCGACGTCGGCAGCGCAGTGAGCATGCTGGGCATTCCCGCGGCGCCCTACCAGCTGGCGAATGAGCTTTCGGGCGGCAGCTTTTCTTCTGCGCGCAATACGCTGTACAACCACACAAGCTGGGACAGCGTCAACAGTGTGTATTGGGGATTCAACGACGGAAACCGCAGCGGCTTTGAACGGGCGCTGACCGCGATCCTGCGGCCGTTCCGCCCGCTGCTGGAGGCGCTGCTTGCCGGCGGCACGGTGGAACTGCTGGGCAGCATTCATATCGGCGGCAGTAACGGCTATAACACCGCCGTGATCCCGCTGTTGGAGGCGCTGGGCTGCGCGCCGAACAGCATTCAGGACTATAACGCCTATATCAAAAACCGAGGGAAAGACGCGATCCTGACCGGTATTCTCGACCCCGTGCTGGATCTCGTGGATCGAATCTCGGAACGCCCCGTATTTACGCTGACGGAGATCCTGCCCAACGCTCTTTACTTTATCCAAAACGACGGGTTGACCCGGTGTATCGAACATCTGCTGGCGCCGTTAGAAACGATGCAGCAGGAGTTTTCCATCGATCTGAACGCACTGGGATTTGACCTTACGGAGATCAAGAAAACCGACCTTATCACCACGTTGGAAACTACCGTGACCGAATTTTCTGATACGATCAAACTGAAGAAACCGGATCTGCAATCGCTGATCGGCATGGGTACACAGACGCAGATGCAGAGCAAGCGCACCTATCAGGGCGCGGCAATGACCGTGGACTATATTCAAGCCGACCAGGCGGCGATCTTTATTACACTCCTGCGATATATTGTTGACGCCATAAAAAATCCCGACAACGGCGATCTGCTCGCCGGTTTCATGGACGGAGACGGCGACGGCAACGCTATGTTCAGTTCCTATGCCGCCACCATTGGCGAAAAGATGAACGATATGACGACAGACGAGCTGATCGAATGGCTGTACCGGTTGTTTTTCAGGGACCGCGCCATACAGGAGGCAGCCACGGGTGACTATATCCCGACCATTATCTACCAATCAAAAAAACGGCGTGCAAACCTTGCCGAACCGATCGCCACGGCGGCGGTGGTGCTGCTCATGCTTGTAATTGTCATTATCATCAACCGCCGAAACATCGCGGACGCATTTCTGCGCTTGCGGCGTAAGCGTGAAAATCAGAAAGAGAAAACGGAGGGATAACCAATGCTGATACTGAAAGATATTGTAAAGGATTACGTCACCGGCGATACCACGGTACGCGCCATGAAAAATATCAGCATCAATTTCAGGGAAAACGAGTTTGTCGCTATTCTCGGGCCATCGGGCTGCGGAAAGACCACCATGCTGAACATTATCGGCGGTCTGGACAAATACACCAGCGGCGATCTGATCATTAACGGGAAATCCACCAAGACCTTCTCCGACGACGACTGGGACACCTACCGCAACCACTCCATCGGTTTCGTTTTCCAAAGCTATAACCTGATCCCGCACCAGACCGTACTTGCCAATGTGGAGCTGGCGTTGACCCTCTCCGGCGTTTCTCCGAAAGAGCGCAGAGAGCGAGCGATCAAGGCGCTGCAGGAGGTTGGACTCGGCGAGCATATCAATAAACGGCCGGCGCAGATGTCCGGCGGTCAGATGCAGCGCGTCGCCATTGCCCGCGCGCTGATCAACGACCCCGATATTATCCTTGCCGACGAACCCACCGGCGCGTTGGACAGCGAAACCAGCGTGCAGATCATGGAGTTATTAAAAGAGATCTCAAAGAATAAACTGATTATCATGGTCACGCATAATCCCGACCTTGCGTATCAATACGCAAACCGCATCATCAGCTGTCTGGACGGGCAGGTGGTGGACGACTCCAATCCGTTCACCCCCGACAAAGAGGATTACGCCGCCGAACAGCAGAAGTCTGCGGAGGAACAGGCAAAGGGCAAAAAGCCCTCCATGACCATGCGTACGGCGTTTACCCTGAGTCTGCGAAATTTGATTACAAAAAAAGGCAGGACGATCATCGTCGCGGTAGCGGGCAGCATCGGCATTATCGGCATCGCGCTGATTTTGGCGCTGTCCAACGGCATTAACGCCTATATCGATAAAATCGAAAGCGACGCGCTGCTGCTGTTCCCCATGTCGGTGGAAAAGGAAGCGACCAATACCGACAGCATTTTGGAAACCGCCATGGGACTGAACCCGTTGATGGGCGTGGATCACGACACCGATGACGCGGTGTATATCAACAAGGCGTTTACCACCATGCTCAACACCTTTATCGCGCAGTCCTCGGCGAACAATCTGCAAAGCTTTAAAAAATACATCGACGACAATAAAGCACAGTTTGACGCGCTGTGCAACGATATTCAGTACAACTACGCGACCCCGCTGAATATTTACCGCGTGGACACCGGCGCAAACATCAAGGTCAATCCCAGTACCATGATGGATCAGATGAACATGGGTTCACAGATGCAGGGCATGGAGAATTTCATCGATATTGACAGCTATTCCAATCTGTGGAAAGAGCTGGTGGGTGAAAACGACGATGTTGGCGAGCATTACGATATTCTTTCCGGCAGACTGCCGGAGGCGTTCAACGAGGTCGTTGTGATCGTGGACGGCAATAACGAGATCAACGAAATGATGGCATACGCGCTGGGTCTGAAGGACCAGAGCGAGATGATGTCCAACCTGATGACCGCCATTGCCAGCGGCGACGATATGGCGGACGAGACCGAGCCCAGATACACCTTTGAAGAGGTGATGAACCTGAAATTCAAGCTGCTGCTCAACAGCGACTATATGTCAAAGAACGAGGAGACCGGTCTCTGGACGGACAACAGCAACAACCCCATTTACATCAACAGCATCATGGACGACGCGGTGGATATCAGCATCGTGGGCATTATCCGCCCCAGCAAGGACAATGTGCTTTCTGTCGGCACCGGCTATATCGGTTATCCCGGCGAACTGATGGAATACGCCATGAAAACCAACACCGCCTCCCAAGTGGTGCAGGAGCAGCTGGCGGATACTGCCAAAGACGTGATTACCGGTCTGGAATTTGTGGATATGTCCGTGAATGATTTCGATCTTGCCGACATCGATCTGACGCAGATCGACTTCCGGTATCTCGACATTACCCCGTTTTTATCCATGGCGGCGGATATGGATCTCTCTCAGATCGACATTACCGACCTTGCATCGCTGTTCGATTTTACGGACATCAGCAGTTTGCAGAAAAAGCTGATGGAGGGCTATCTCAACGACGCGCAGGTCATTGCCATGAAGCAAGCGTATATCGATACGGTCAACGCCCAGCGATCTCTGGCAAAGACCTTTGAAACCATCGGCTATTCCGATGAAGATACGCCCACCTCGATCTTTATCTACCCCAAAGACTTTGAAACTAAGGCGCAGGTCAACGACATGATCGCCTACTATAATGAAACGGTGGCGGACGAGGGACACGAGGAACTGACCATCAACTGCACGGATTATATCGGCATTATCATGGACGTGGCGACGCAGGCGATCGACATCGTGACCTACACGCTGATCATCTTTGTGGCGATCTCGCTGGTGGTCTCCTCCATTATGATCGGCATTATCACCTATGTTTCCGTCATCGAACGCACCAAGGAGATCGGTATTTTGAGAAGCATCGGCGCCTCAAAGCGCGACGTTTCCAACGTATTTAACGCCGAAACCGTGATCATCGGCTTTTCGGCAGGTATGGTGGGCATCATCGTGACGGGACTGTTGGAGATTCCCATCAATCTGATTCTGCATAAGCTGACAGGCGTTCCCGTCTCCGCGGTGCTGCCCGTCCGCGACGCGGGTATTTTGGTCGCGATCAGCATGTTCCTGACCTTTATCGCGGGACTGATTCCCTCCTCCATGGCGGCGAAAAAAGACCCCGTGGAAGCGCTCAGAACCGAATAATTACAACAAAGCATCGACCGCGTTACACAGTCGATGCTTTGTTTTTATCAGCGTTATCGATTTGCGATAACGCGCAGGTTGTCGATAAAGGCGTAAGACCATTTGCAATAAAAATATGAATCAGAAGTTATCTTCGCCCGCAAACAAGGCGCAGCCCATTTTTTTATACTGGGCGATCTTGCTTTGCAGCAGCGCCGTGCCGCAGCCGAAATGCACGGCAAGACAGTCAAGGCACAAAAATTCCGATACGGCTTTGCCCATCAGCTTTTTCGTTAAACCGATCTCGTCTCCGGTCAGGCATTTGCCGCATTGCTTGCAGTCCGCCATCAGCGGTCAACCACCTTTGCGCGCCATACGACGCTGCAATGAGGCTGCAATTCTCCGTAGATCGTATCGTTGACCGGCGCGCTGCTCTCCCCTGTCCAGGCGTCAACAAGCTGCAAGGTCTTGCCGGTGGCAACGCCGAGCCCCAAATCGGGCAGCTGCACGCAGAACGCGCGCTTATCGTCGGCGAGATTGAACGCGCCGATGGCGATGTCGCCGTTCTCCAGCAGCCGCGCCATGACGGGGCAATCCAGATCATAACTGTCGTACAGCGGTTCGTCGCCGTTACGCACAGGTCTGTAGCTGCGTTTCCGGTTGGCGAAGAACGGCTGGCGGTAGCAGGCGTCCTGATTGATGCCGATCAGCGTTTTATTTGTGAGCGTTTTGAACGATTCCGCGTCGATCCTGCGCAGATCGCAGCCGATAATCAGCGGCGAGCCCATAAACGCCCACAGCGCGAAATGGGTGCGGTATTCGTCGTCGGTACAACCGGTCAGCGCGACGTTGCCCTTGCCCTTCATGCCGACGATCAGCATATCCATATCATTAAAGCAGCCCTTGCCGTTGTACTCCGCCACCTGCAGCTGCGAGGTCGCCAGATCCTTGATCGACGCCCACGAATCGTTAATATCCCCGGTGGAACGGAAGGTATCGGAACCGGTCTCCTTGATCCATGTCTTGGTGTTGTCCGCGCCCCACGAGCAGGCGGCAAGCACGATGTCTCTGCCGCAGTTGGACAGCGCCAGCGCCATGCGCTTGTACAGGTTATGCCCCTCCTCGGTCAGCGGGTGGAAGCAGTAATCATATTTCAGATAATCGACCTCCCAGCGCGCGAAGCAGGCGGCGTCGATGAACTCATAGCCCACGCTGCCGGGATAACGGGCGCAGGTCATGGTACCGGCGCAGGAATACATACCGAATTTCAAGCCCTTTGCATGGATATAGTCTGCCACATACTTCATGCCGTGAGGGAATTTTTCGGGATCGGGCACGATCTCGCCGTTTGCGTCCCGCTCCCGCAGGCTCCAGCAATCGTCAATGATTATGTACTCGTAGCCGCAATCTTTCAGCCCGCTGTCAACAATGTAATCCGCGGTCTCCATTACGACCTTTTCATTGATCTCCTCGCCGAACGTATTCCAGGAGTTCCAGCCCATAGGCGGTTTGTTAACGATCATATGTATATCTCCATTCATTGTATTTTAGCTGAAGTTTAACATAATACAAGCGGTCTGTCAATGTACAGAAATCTTGATTTTTATTTAATCGGCATCCTGCGCGGCAACCGCTATAATAAAATGAAGAACCATGAAAAAGGGATATTTATGCCGTTTCGCATGATTTGCGCCGATAAGCAGAAATTCCCAGCCGTATTTTTTCTTTCTGCCGCTCGATCATTCTTTTGACCTCCCGGCTTGTAAACTGTTTGCTGGCATTTTCCTGACCGTCGGTGGTGATGACAAACATCGCGTGGGCAGGAATGTCCTCCCTGTGCACATACTTGTGAATATTTCCGATGTTCCGGATTGCGCCGCCGATGGCGTCGCTCTCCATCCCCGCCATGAAGTCGCTTCTGCCCAAAATAAATACAAGCTCCGTCAAATTCTTTTTCATTGCCAAATACCTCCGTAAAAAATGTGCTTGTTCGGTTTGTTTCAACCTTACGCCCCTATTATAGCCGGAGGTTTCAGCGCAAAGGTCGCCCGGCAAGCGACAAATCCTGATCGTTTCTTATTATCAAAATGTTAGTCAAATCTAACTTTTTTCTAAAAATCTATTGACAACAGCAACATGATATGGTATTATACCTTATGGTTAGCAACTACTAACCAATATTTTCAAAACAAAAAGTTAGCACCTACTAACCCGCATGTGAGGTGAACGTCATGTTTGAATACTATCTTGTTGAGCATTGCGCCCCCACCCTTGCGTCCATCAAGACGGCAAACATGTTCTCCGTGCATTATGACAACCATACGGCAGTCGCTGACGCCATTGCGCTGTATAATAATTTTTTCGCGGGAAAAGGCGTGCGGCTGATGCTGTTGAAAGCAAAAAATAATTTTGCGCTTATTTATGTATACAGACCGGCGCGGCTCCGCAAAGATCTTGCAAAACCCGGCGTCGCCGCGTTTCTTGCCGATTACGGCTACATATCCACAGATGTTGATGACTGCATCCGGCATTTACAGACAAGGCTGGCGGAAAGTTCGGGATTTCCCCATGAAATCGGTATTTTTTTAGGCTACCCGCTGGGCGATGTGATCGGATTTATTGAAAACGCGGGGCAGAATTGCAAATGCACCGGCTGCTGGAAGGTCTATTGCAACGAATGCGAGGCGATCAAAACCTTCGCCCTTTACAAAAAATGCAGCGGCATCTATACCCGTCTGATGCGGGAAGGCAGAAGAAATCTTTTACAGCTTACAGTTGGTTAAAACGCGAATAAGCGTGATAATTAATACAGAGTATAAGGAGTTTATATTATGAGTAAAATCGCAGTTGTTTATTGGAGCGGTACGGGCAATACGGAAGCCATGGCAAATGCTGTTGCGGCGGGCGCGAAAGACGCGGGTGCAGAGGTTGCGCTTTTCACCTCTGCGGACTTCAACGCTGATATGATGGACAGCTACGACGCGATCGCGTTTGGCTGCGCCGCAATGGGCGTCGAGGTGCTGGAGGAGGACGAATTCCAGCCCATGTTTGACGCTTGCCTGCCCAAGCTCATCGGCAAGAAGATTGCCCTGTTCGGCTCCTATGGCTGGGGCGACGGCGAGTGGATGCGCAACTGGGAAGATACCTGCAAAACCGCGGGCGCGGAGCTTGCATGCGACAGCGTAATCTGCAATGAAGCGCCGAACGCTGACGGCGAAGCACAGTGCGCGGATCTGGGCCAAGCACTGGCATGAATTAAATAGATATTTCCTCTCAAATCCTTCATAAGCTTAGAAAAATCTTAGGTCTGACCAACCTAAGATTTTTCGTTTATCCCTTCATAAGTGTAAAAATCCCTTAGGCATCAACCAAAGGGTTTTTTATATTTTACATGGGGGTCAAGCAAACACCCGACGCAAGGAATACATGAGATTATGGAAAAAATGCACGAGCCGTCCGTAGATCGAAGTGCCGTGATCCTTCCCGCAATATCTGCAGATATGCAACACAGACGAATGCGCGTCAACGTCAACAAGATGCGTTCCGCAGCGCGTACAATCACCTTCGGCGTCCGGATCGGTGTGTCCGAGCGGCGGCAGCACCGTTTCTTTCGCCGTGAGCGTCTCTACCCCGTCAGCGTCGGCGAACAACAATCCGCAGTAATCACAGCGCCAATGCGCGGCAATCCCCGGCAGATCACAATCCGCTTCCGTGCGCGTTATAAGCGTCGTCACATGCTTATGCGTGCCTATATTGATCTGCACCGACATGACCGGCGCACTGTCCGTCAAGAACGTGAGCTGAATCCCGGAGAGACTTCTTTCTCCGCGGGAATTTGCCGCCTTGCCCGCGCCGTAAAGCGGCAGATCCAGCGCCGTACCGAGCGTCGCGTATTGTTTGCTCCATTGCGCGGCGTCAAAAAACGGTTGACGCGTATCAACATATGTGCCGATAAAGCTGACTGCTTCATGATCTGTTTCAGGATACAATGGCATGATCGCCGGGCGGTGATCCGCGTTGTTGACTGCGTTCTCCGCACGGTACCGCGCATAAACACCGTCGTCAATATGCCACAGAACCAAACCGCCGTTGACGGCGCTTTTATAGTCCTGCGCCATACCGGCGTCCCATTTGGTGTATTGCCGGTTCTCCAGCAAATAATATTCGCCGCTGTGCTGCGTCGGGATTTTGAGCACGGAAAAGCTGCCTCCCGCAGCGGAATAATCCTGACTTGCGACAGTATATTGTCCGCTCTCGTCCACTTCCTCCGGGGACAGCCACCCCAACATATACCGACTCCACACATCCAAGGAATAGGGTAGATATCCGCCGTCGGGATCGATCCCCCATGCGCCAAGCGCCATAACGCTCATGGAATACACTTCATAACCGCTCCACGCCGCTCGCGAATGATATGCTGTATCATAAAGATCGGGAAGCCCCAAATAATGTCCCAACTCATGCGCCAGCACGCTGATCGGCTCCTGTGCGCTTGTATCCAGTTTTTCAGCGATCGCAATATAGGCGGATACCGTCGCTCCGCCGGGCGCGGGCATCTCCAAATCAAACCCATACCCCTCGATCGCTTCATCGACCGACCATGCATGCGACCACAGATAGACATCCCGATCCAGTGTATACGCACTGGTATACGACGCCTCATACCCCGCCAGAACAAAAGCGACCGCAAGCTCATTTGCGGTAATCTCGCCGTTACCGTCAGCATCGTAGGCAGCGAAATCAATATACGCCCCCGCCTGCTCGATGGCGGCGATGAGTGTTTCTGTCAGAGACTGCACCTCGTCGGCGTCTGCAAGACCGATCCATTCCTGATGGTCATGATTCAACGTCACATGAACGATCCCGTCGTTCACCGTATCTTTGCGGTTAGTATTGCCGCCGACCTTGTATGCGCTGGTCTCCTTGACCGGTTCGAACGAAAACTGCCCGAAGGACATATCTTTGTAATACGCCTTCAGCGATTTATTCTGTACAAAGATCGTGTTTGCCCAATCATATTCGTTCTCATAAGGTATATTCCGGAACCCCACTACGATGATCGCCAGTGGGATATTCTTTGGCGCGGGCGCTACCGTGGCGGACGGCGCTTTTTTGCCGCCTGCAGTTGTCCGACGCGCGGGAATATCGTCCAGCGCCACAAGATCGCCCGTATGAGACCGGCAAGACACATCGTCCCCCGTATGCCCCGAATCGGGCGCCGCCGGAACCGCCGACGCCGTCACTGCAGCTGCGACGCAAAGCATTACCACAAGCGCCGCAAATAGCAGATGTTTGCGCCATGCTTTCACTGAAGATCATTCCCCCTTTTTCTCATACTGATCCAAAAGTGTGTATATTTAAATTTATTATAGCATAAGCACGGCGCCAAAATCTGCAATTGCCGACAGTTTTCTGAAAATAACAACCATTTTTTACAAATTATTCATATTTTTGCTGTCATACAGATATTACAAGCGCAAAGCAAAAATTTTTACGGCAAAAGAATTGAAAATAATACCAATCAGAATGAATAAAACGAATGGAGCCCACATAAATATACCACGGGTGATAATTTTGAAAATACAATGGAAAAAACTACTACTGTGCATTGCCGTCCCGCTGGCAGTGGGCGGTCTATCGGCCCTGCTGACCCGGAACAGCATGGAGACATTTGACGCTGTTGCAAAACCTCCGCTATCCCCGCCGGGCTGGCTGTTCCCTGTGGTCTGGACAATTTTGTATATTCTTATGGGTGTTGCCTCATATTTGGTACTCACATCAGGTAAACCGAACAAAACCGCGCTTCAGATATACGGCGTCCAGCTTGCGTTTAATTTTTTTTGGTCGATTATTTTCTTCAATTGGGAGCGGTATTTATTTGCCTTCGTATGGCTTGTGCTGTTGTGGCTGCTCATTTTGGCGACAATATGGCTGTTTCGGCAAGCCTCAAAAATTGCCGGATATTTGCTGCTCCCGTATTTACTGTGGGTGACGTTTGCGGGGTATCTGAATTTAGGCATTTTTCTTTTAAACAGATAATACCGCATTTTTCGCAGTGCTGCCCGACAAACAAAAGCGCAGCCGTATTTTCATACTGAAGCAGTAAGACCATTACAGCATCAGGCTGATAATACGGCTGATTTGAATTTTTAAGATAAGTCGATACAATTGTTTTCGTATTCTTCATTTTTTAAAATCTGTATACATCATTTTCTCCAATTCATATATATTGACTACTCAAAAAAACAGTCATACAATGTTCTGATCTACGCGCAGGCGGTTGAACTCGTCGTAGACATATGCGTGCGTTTTTGCACCGTCCAGCGTGCTTTGCGTGGAAATCCGCGCGATATTTCCGTTGTTGTCGTATTGGTACGTGGTCGAACCGATCACGCCGTTGCCGGAAGTTTCCGTTTGCAGCTGCGGAAGGGTTCTGTTCGTCGTGCCGATATTGCGGTAGACGTACGATATGATGGGCGTGCTGCCGCCAATCACGCCGGACAGCCTGTCAAGCTCATCGTAGACATATGTGCCGGTGTTTGCCGTACCGGTATATTTTGTCGGTAGATTATCCGCGCCATAGGTATAGGTCATGGCGTTTTCGTTCGTACCCGCAACGATGCCGACATAATTGACGTTGCCCCGCTGATCGTAGCCGTATTCCGAGGCGTAAAGCCGCGCGTTATCAGAGACGTTCTGCACCGATTCCCGCGCAAACCGCCCGGTCACATCATAATTATACTCGTGTTTTTGTTTATTTGCAATATCTACATTCTTAACACCGGGAATGCATTACGTTCTAATGTATATGACTTACCTAAGAAAACAACTCTAGATTTTCTCTGATATTATTTCTTAGCATACTGTTTATTTCATCATACTTTTTTTCATTAATATCTGTAGTTACCTGCTCAATTTCCGCGATTTTTTTCTCTGTTAATTGACGCGAATATGTTTGATTCCCCTTGATAGCTTCCACGTATTGCGACGCAAATAACCGACATTTCCCGTAATTCTCTGTATATAGACAAACATATAGCTGTAACCGCAACAAGTTCACAGGATCGCAGAAAATATATTTTGAAAAAATTTTATCCTTCCGCTTCAAACGGTCAAATAATACATCACACAGTTTTTCTGCGGAAGAAATCCGTTCCGTGAAAGGTAAAATATTCTCCCGTATCCGCTGTATCGCCACATCGCATTCTGCTTTCAACTGCGACTCTGTTGACATTACGTGAAAAACAGGAAAATCTGAAAAGATGTTATTCAGCCGGTTACCGTATGTATAATAGATATGTCCGGGACAAGGCACAAACAGCGGTATTAATGCAAATTGCAAGTATAACAGCTCTGACGGTTTTTCAAAAGCAATTAAGAAAATCATATCGTCAGTTTTGATAAAAAACTTATTTTTCTGCTTTGCAAAACCTATTTTTTGCAGTTCTGCCGATAGAATTTTCTCCGCTGATTCCATATGTATCCCTCATCATTTAACCATAGCAATCGGTAATGCAAGCACTGATCGTGCTTGCATTGCTGTAATCCGGCTTTGAGTTAAACAAAAATGACATGCAGTGCAGGGGAATCGATATTATTGAATCGCCAATCCATATTGTTTGGAAAATCCTGTATAGTAGAACGCACGACTTCAAATTCCTCGATTGTATGCTCTCCTGTATCACCAATATACAACTCAACACTATCGGATAATGCATAAATCTTCTCTATCACATAACCTAACAATTCCATTCGCTCATAAAATGGGACTAAATTTGTACGCACTCCATTAAGCCAGCAATTATCCGGCAATAACAGCATCTCGCAATTATCAAATCGGTAATCATCAGAAAAACTACATACAAAGGAAAATTGATTTTGCTCCACATGCAAAAGTTTATAATCATCAATATTAAAGAATACACCACATCCGATTTGATCCACTTGCTTGCGCACAAATATCTCCATATCTTTGCGACATATTTTTATTCCTAATGCAGATAATGCGCATATGTTGCTCATAAAATCACCTACTCGATCATCTGCCACTTTAAGTCGAAAGTATATGGGACGCGTCCACCTCGTTCGAGATATACATACATATGTATATGTGGTAGCACTCCAGCATGAGGGCGTCCCTGATAATCGATCCGCAATGTTTCGCGCCCCTGAGAATCAAATTGCGTATAGGAATATAAATTGCCTTTACTATCTACTTTCGTGTATGACCCATTGGGTGTCGCATTTTTTTTGGGACTACCTGTTCCTTTTAGATGTTGTCCAGATGACGAAGATGAAATACTCACATCTTCAATAGATGTTTTCGGTGTTCCGATTTCCGTAACCGGAGTATACCCAAGATACCACGAGAAATTACAATATAGTTCGTATGCGGACATGCCAAACGTATAAACCGTTGAAAATGCACAAAATCCGGCACCAACACCATTAAAAATTGTAGTTACCCAATCG